>JBGTHX010000427.1:0-6065 GCA_041746055.1 Lewinella sp.
CCGCGCCAGTAGGCGAAGGTGCTTAGTTTGATGCCCTCGCGCGCGCAGAATGCCCGCTGGGTCAGACCGCTGCGCTGCCAGCGCTCGGTCAGGTTGTGGTAGTTTGCCATGGCGGCAAAGTTGGCCGTGCAATTACCGGAAGGGCAATACGTGGTTGCTTAACCGCTTACACCTCGCTTTCGTAAGCGCGGCGGATTTCGACCATATACGGTACCCCCTGCTGCAGATCGGGAAATATTGACAGCGGGACGAAGCTCAGCTCGGTGGTGTCGCAGGACCAGCAACCCCAGCTATCCCACGGCGTGGTGCTCCCGTACACCAGTGGGGGCTGAATGGTCAGGATATCGACCGGGAGCGTATCCCCCGGTCCGCGCCAGGTGTCGCCCCGCTCATTGACCAGCACCGTCGGTCGGTCACTGCTGTCCAGCCGGTCCCGCAGTGCCTCGTAGTACGGACTGGCGGATTGGCCCGGCGCGATCTTTTCGTTGAGTGCATCCTGGTAGACGGTCAGGGGATCGTCTCCGGTGAGTTGCTTGTACTCGTAGGCCATCCATTGGTCGGACTCCCGCTTCCGGAGATAGGTTTCAATGGCGTGGTACCAACCCGCGTGGCAGATGACCTTGTCTTCGGGGGGAATCGTACTCATATAGTGAATGATCCGTTCCGCCTGCTGCCGGTCCCGTTCGCTGTCCGAACTGCCGTTGCGCTCGTAGCTGAACACGGTCAACCCCACGTCGGCAGCTTCCCGGATCAGATTGGCGTACTCCGGCTCGCTGGTGTATATCCCGGATACCGCGCTGAGGGTGGGGTAGCCCCGCTCGTTTAGCAGGGAATCCAGCATTTTGCCCCCCGGGTCGCCGGGCAGCGCCAGGATATTTTCCAGTCCGAGGTGGCGGTAGCCCCGCTCGTAGAGCCCTTCCAGGAGGCACCGGGTAAAGACCCGGTGCTCCGGCTTGGTGTGGGCCTCCGAGATGATGAGCAAGCGATGGTGCTCGCTCCGGTCGAGGATGTAGTCGCGCGCGTCCGTGAGGTGGTACTCCTGGAGTCGATCCAGTTCCCGCTGGTCGGCGGTGTCCAATCCCCACTCCAGCTCCTGCTCGTACTGCCGCTTGACCTCCGCGTACCGCCCCGTCTGTAGCAGTAGATGGTACGACTGTGATTCGCGGACTTCCTGGCTGGCCAGTTTTGCTTCAAGGTCCGCCTGGAACAGGGGTTCCTGATACGGCCAGCCCTTCGGAAAGTCGGAGCGTTGGTAAGCGTCCGAGCAACCCCGTATTGCCTAGTTCATTCTTCCTCCTTAGTAGGTTTCTGCTGTGGTCTGGATCCAGGTTCCCGGGAGTAGCTCCTGCAGGCGATTGACGGGATGGTCCGGTAGCCGGTCGAGCACGTCGCGCAGCCACGCGCGTGGGTTGACTTCCATCCTTTTACAGCTGGCGAAGAAAGAGTACAGCATCGCCGCTCGCTGCGCCCCGGCGTGGGAGCCGGCGAAGAGGTAATTCTTGCGCCCCAGGGCCAGCGGCCGGATCGAGTTCTCGATCAGGTTATTGTCCACCTCCAGGCGTCCATCTTCGAAGCAGGCTGCCAGACGGGGTAACTGGTCCTTGGCGTACTTCAACGCCTTGCCGATGGCCCCGCTCGACAGGTTATTGCGTTGCTCATACTCCGCCCAGTCCAGCAGGGCTTCGTACACCGGCCGGCTCAGCCGCCGGCGCAGGGCCAGGCGTTCGCTCGCCGTCCGCTTTCTTCGGCGGCAGTGGGCCTCCACGTGGTAGACAAAGCCGATGGCGGCCAGGGCGAGTTCCGCCAGCCGGGGATGGTGGTCGCGGGCTTCAAAGAACTTGCGCCGGATGTGCGCCAGACAACTCACGCCCGTAACTTCCGGGTGCTTGCGCAAGTAAGTCTCGTAGGCTTTATAGCCATCCGTTTGCAGGTAGCCCGCGAAGTCGGACAGTCTCTCCATGACGCCGTGCACCCCGCGTCCCCGGCGGTAGTCGAAGAGCACCAGCCCGGAGCCCGGGTCCCGGTAGACCCACTGGTAGCCCAGGTGGGCCTTGCCTTTCTTTTCCGATGCCAGTACCTTGATCGTGGACTCGTCCACCTGTAAATAGTCGCTATCGACGACCGTGCGCAGTAGTTGTTGATACAGCGGCTCGAGTAGGCTGCAGGTGGCGGCAAACCAGTCCCCTACGGTGGCTTTGTGCACCACCCAGCCGTGGTCGCGCTCGAAGCGCCGGATCTGGCGGTAGAAGGGCAGGTGGTCGACGTACTTGGCCACGCACAACTCGGCCAGCAGGCCCGGTTCCGGGATACCTTTATCGATCGGCCGGCTCGGTAGGTCGGCGATCACCACGGTGGTGGAGCCGTCGGCTTCGGCGCGGGCGTACTTCGGCCGGATGCGGCGGATGATGACGAGTTTGCCGGGACGGTAATCCAGGGTGTCGGTGACTTCCCGGCCAATGCACTGCAGCCCTGCGGTATCCTGGTTTTCCGGTTCCAGGATGATCTCCTCCACCGGCAGGTGATCCGGGAAGGCCGTGCGACCCGGATGGGCTGTTTTGGCCTGACCGCGGGTGTAGGTGACGGTCTGCGGCGTGGCCACGGGTGCGTCTTGTGCCGCCGCCGCCGGCTCGTCCCACAGGGCCATTTGCTCCGGGGCCGTACTGCCCGTCAGCCGCTCGGATTTGACCCCGAAGATCAGCCGCTTCAACTGGTCGAGCTCGTGCCGTAGGGCGTTGTACTTGCCCTGCAGTTCGTCGTATTCCGCCTTGGATACCGTGGCTCCCACTGGGGGTTAAAAATACAAAAGCTGCCCGTTTTCAGGCCGCCTGAACGTACCGTTTTCGCCGCTTTACCGAAGTAATTTCGATGCCCGCCAGCAGTAACTGCAGGTCGGTGAAGGACAACTCCAGCGTGTCCCCCGCGGCCCGGGGCAGCTCGAAGGTGCCGCGCTCCAGGACCTTGTACCAGACCACCCAGCCGTCGCGGTCCCAGACCAGCAGCTTGATCCGATCGCGCCGCTTGTTGAGGAAGATGAACACGTCGCCGCTCAGGAGTTCCCCCTGGCGGATGTGTCGGCGCACCAGGCCGCTCAGCCCGTTAAAACCCTTGCGCATGTCGGTGGCTCCCCGGTAGAGGAAGTAGCGTTGGCGGGCGCTAAAACTCAGCATAGCGACGGTCCAGGCGCACCAACAACTCGACGAGGTACTCCGGGTCGGGGTCCGCGAAGGACAGGCGTAAGCCGCCGGGCAGGCAAACTTCCAGTGCCGGGGCCGCAGGCGGCGGCGGCGAACAGCGCAGGCTCACGAAGCCCTCATCGACCGGGGAGGAGTCCGGGCGGGGCCTGGACTTACGGCGCCAGTAGTGAAAGGTCGCGTAGCTGATCCCTTCGTCGGCGCAAAAATCCTTGATGGACTGGCCCGAGGTAGCTTGCCGCTCCACCAGGCTGATCATACGGTTGGCTTTATCCACCATTACTTTTGCTGGCAAAGCTCGATGCTCTGATTCAGCCAAAAAAGATGCACTTGCTCAGACGCTTACGAGCGTTGGATGGAGTCCGCGGCGATGGGGCCCCGGAACGCGCCGGCGGGCCCGGGAGCACCGGGAGCGCAGGCGAAGGTGAGGACGAGGAAGCAGGCGACGGTACGTACTAGCATGCGGGGAGGGTGGGGGATCGTGGTCCTCTAGATAGGGATTCCTGTTGGTTACTGGATGAGCTCCTCGCCCACCTCAAACCCTATAGGCCCCGCCCGAGCCGTGTGCGCATCAGACGGATTATGCGGAGTCCGGACCGACACGTTTACTGCCTGTCCCGATTACTATCGGGGAACCAAACTATCGCTCGGCATTCTAATCATCTACCCAGGCAGCAGGTCACGGCACGAGCCGCCTCACGGCCGGACGGGGACACTATGCTTTAAAGATACGGAGTGGACGACGTGACTGGAAAACAGGGCTAATCCGAGGCTGGGCGGGCATCCTGAATACCCGTAAATTCTCTTAGCTTAATGGAGTTGGTGCGTGGTAGGCTGTGTTGTGTGCATAATTATATGATAGAAGTATATCAGACAATTATCATCCTTCTTTAAATTGAATGCTTAGCGGTAAATTCATACAAACAACCTCTATCAAATCAGCACCAGCTGGATATTTCTGTTTTATATGCAAATTGAGCCTTGATGTTAAATTACTTACTGTTGTGTAGGAAGCGACCAACAAGGTAGCCTTATGCAGCGAATCTTTAACTAACTCTTTAATCATTTGGTCAGCCAAATTCTTGCTGGATTCAAAATCATTGATATAATCAACGACTTTTACCCCTACGCGTTGACCGGTTTTTAGGAGATAAACTGCGTCAAAGAATTGAATTGCGCCCATGAACTTACTTACTGAAGATATACTTTTCCCAAGTTTTTCGATATAATTATCTATTGCAACTGTTTGAGTTGCAGAATAGTAATTTCTCGTTTGACTAATTATGTCAAGGCTATTTTTCTTTTCATCTTCTGTAAATTTGATAGATGTAATATTCCCGGTTGCGATTGATAAAGATTTCATAATTGTTTGGTGAAGACTCCTTATCTTCCCTAGCGTAGACCGATCTACAAACCGATTGTGAGCGACTTGATTTCTTAATGGAGTCAATGCTTTGAGGTTGTTTTCCATATGCATAGCTTCATCACCTAATGAGGCGAAGTATTTCTGCCAAAGGCTGCGTTTTATAACGCCATATAACTTCTCAACCTCGATGGTAATTTCGTTATCCTTTATCTGCTTTTCAACAAACGCCTGAATATCTCCAATCGATCGCAGGCCCTTTTCTCTCTGACCTTCAAACAATATATTTATCAGGTCGCTGTAATAGATTTCATACAATAAGTCAGACTGGTCGGTGTCAATGTTAGCGCTTCGAGGATTGATTCCTTCTGGTAACGCCTCATCTATCCAATTATAGCCGATTTGTGAAGTCATAAGGTTGGTGACAAATTTGCGCAACTCATTCTCTACCTCAAAGATTAAAGTGTATGAATCAATTGCGTATTCCTTATATACATCGTGTTTTAAAACAGAAACCCTTGTAGATTCGGATATTTCTATTAACATTGATTGGATTATAGTTGTGAGTTCACAGATATTTTGCTTGAATTTCTCTTCAATATTACTATCATAATCAAGCTGAATATGAAATACCTTATCTCTGTTAGCATGATTTTCTTGCAAGGTGACCTTAAAAATTAGGTCGACCAGCTGTTCTTTATCGTTTGAGTATATAATATTTCCGTTAGAACTAAATGAAATCAAATCGTGCGATGACAATCTATTTTTAATTGCAGTAATTGAATTATAAGTTCTCTCATCTGACTTTTTCAGGACTATAATTTCGATGGTATCCATGCTCTTGGTTTTCTTATTAAATTTTATGATAAGAATTAAACTGGGAAATTATCATCTAACGCTATTGACTTTCTGCCGTGCTGCTATATTGCACACAACACCAACCTCCCCACATTGCGTAAACAAACACCATAGGTACGCAATTATTGACGTGAACACAGCACCCGTCACGCCAAAAGACGCAAGCCGCAGTGAATCCTGTCCAGGTCCGCAGTATTGACGTGAACACGACATCCGTCCCGCGGAAAAACGCAAGGGCCGGCCATGGGTCCGGGGACAGGGAAAGTCGGGGAAGCGCCGGCACCCGCGGCCCCGCCCGTGACCCGCGTAGGTCCGCCTTAAGGTTCGCGCGTTCGGGCCATGCCGTGACTTACCAAAAAAATGAGTACCTTTGCGGCTTCTTAGATCACACGGGTGGTTGAAGACCTGCGCCGGGTGCTCTCCGCATGAGCAAATTGTAGCAGGCCATTTCGCCCGTATAAAACAGGTGAAATGGAAAATTTCAATGAAACGAGCCTCCGCGAGGAGGTGAAGCGCGCCGTGGCGCAATTGGGCTTCGAAACCCCCACGCCCGTCCAGGCCCAGACGATCCCCGCCATCCTCGATTCCGACCGCGACCTCATCGCGCTGGCCCGTACGGGTACCGGTAAGACGGCCGGCTTCGGTCTGCCCGT
>JBGTHX010000428.1:0-7936 GCA_041746055.1 Lewinella sp.
AGCAGCAGCGGCACCACCAGATTAAGCGTGCGCCAGTAACCGGCGGAGGCCACGGCTTCCTCCCGGTCCAGCAGCCGGAGTTTGACCTGCTTGCTGCGGCTGTTGATCACGCCGTCCGGGTTCAGCAGATACTCCACCGCATTCAGTATGAAGGCCTTGTTGGCGTAGGGGATCTTATTATACGGATTCACGCCCAGGTAGCCTACCTCTCCCCGGGTATTGACGCTGTTGGCCAGCACGTCACCGTCGCTGATCACGATCATGGAGTTCTCCGCCGACTCGGCGCGGTAGGGCAGTCCTTCCTGCCGCAATAATTCCTCGTTCTCCCGGCTGAGGCGGTTGGCGTAGGGGCTCTCGAAGGTACCCTGCAGCAGCACCGCGAGGGGAAGACTGGCTTCGTTGAAGCGGTCCAGGTCCACACTGAATTTCTGGGCGTCCAGGTCGATGGGCGAGGGCAGTCGCTGCCGCCGGCTGCGGTCACTGCTGGCCAGCAGGGTGGTCTCCCGCACGCGGGGATTGTCGCCCACCAGTTCGATAAGGGTGGGGTAGCGCAGGTCTACCGCATCCAGGTTCTGCACGATGGGGTTGTCGGAGGCGGGTAAAGCCAGCACGTGGTAGGGAAAGGGCACCAACTCGATCTGCGGTCCGCTTTGTCCCTGGTTGGTGCGCACGGGGATGGGTGTATTGACCAGGTCAAGCACGAGTTGATTGCCCAGGCGGAAGCCGTACTTGAAGAACAGACCCTCCAGGCCGAGTTCCCGGGTCTGGGGGTAGGCCTCGCCGGTGGCCCGCAGGCTGTCGAAATCCATCGCTACCGCGTCCAGGGCCCAGATTACCTTGCCGCCGTTCATGACGTACTGATCCAGTTTGAAGGCTTCGAAATCCGTAAAGGCAATGGTTGGCTTGGCCACGATCAGCAGGTCGATGCTCGCGGGTACGGTGGCGAAGCTGTCGAGGTACACCGGACCGACCTCGTAGTCTTTCCGCAGTTCCGACACCAGGTCGGCAAACTGCAGGGCGGCCAGTTCTCCGTTCCCGAGGGTGAAGCCGATGACGGGTTTCTCGTCGTCGGTCAGGCTCTGGATAGCCGAGCTCAGCGTGTACTCCAGCAGGTTGCCGGCCTGGTTGAGTTGCTGCTCCAGCGGGACGTCGGGCCGGGTGGCCTCCAGCAGCGGCACGATGCGGGAACGGTCCCCGTAGTACAGGATGGCGTAGGGGTAAATGGCCCGGGTGGTACGCTCGCCGGCCGTCTGCTGGTAATCGGTGATGGGGATGATCCCATCCTTCATCATGTCCTCCTGCCGCTGCCGCACTTCATCCGCCGAGCCCGCCAGCGGGTCCACCAATTCATATTCCAGCTGGTCGGTATAGCCGGAGAAGTCTTCCAGGGTTTCGGTGACGGTGGTGCGGAGGCGGGCGTACCCGGCGGGGAGCTCGCCTTCCAGCAGCACGCGGATGAAAAGCGGTTCCTGCAGGGCCGTGAGCTGTTCCCGGGTGCCGGCGGTGAGGGTGAAGCGGCGGTCTTCCGTCAGGTCCAGTGCCCCGTAGAGCCGGGTGCCGAAGAGGCGGGAATTCGCGAGCACGTTGACGATCACGAGCAGGAGCACCGCGAGGCCCAGCTGGACCAGGCTCTGAAGCCGATGTTTGCGTTCAAGTGAGGGCATAGGACGTTGCGGGGCCGAAGATAGCGAATCGGGGGGAGGGGCCCTTACCGTTCCGGCCCGCGATCTGGCAGACCGAGGCCTACGGGTAATTCACCGACATTTTCTGGCGGAAAAGATGCCGGGATTCTGCGGTTCCGTCTCGGGGACAACCGGATAATCGGAGCGAGCCCTGCTGGTTTGGACGCGGGCGTTGTAAATTTGGGGTCTACCAACCACGTGTCCCGGCGGCCTGGTCCCCCGTATGCACCCCCTGAAGCGAATGAGTCGATTACTACCCCTGCTTTGCTGCCTCGCCTTCCTGCTCACCGCCTGCGGCGAAGACGTCAATCCCAATTTCCAGGAAGAAGTGGCCAACCCCGCCTACTTCCACCGCTCGGTGAAACAGCTTACCGACGTGATCGTGCACGATATCTTCTCGCCCCCCGTGGCGAGCCGCATCTATTCCTATTCCAGTATCGCGGGTTACGAAGCACTGGCCGCGGGCGATCCCAACCTGCAAAGCCTGGCCGGTCAGATTCCTCACCTGGCACCCGCGCCCCCGCCCCCTGCCGGAGTAGAGATCGCCTACCCGCTGGCCGCCGTAGTGGCCCAACTCAAGGTAGGTAAGAGCTTGATCTTTAGTGAAGATAGAATAGACGAGTTCCGCGATCAGTTGTTCACAGAGATACGCACTATCGGCATGCCCGAGGAAGTGTTTGATGCCTCCGTCGCCTACGGGGAGACCGTGGCCGACCATGTGATCAAGTGGTATGACGGTGACATGTACAAGCAGACGCGCACCTTCCCCAAGTATTCCATCACCGACGACGAGAGCAAGTGGCAGCCCACGCCACCCGATTACATGGACGGCATCGAGCCGAGCTGGATGAAGATCCGCCCCTTCGCCCTCGACAGCGCCAGCCAGTTCCGGCCGCTGCCCCCGACCGCCTACAGCCTGGATCCCAACAGCCAGTGGATGAAGGAGGCCATGGAAGTGTACGAGGTCTTCACTGGCGTAGACGAAAAAGAGTCGGCGAAGCGGCAGGCCATCGCCCAGTTCTGGGACTGCAACCCCTACGTGAGCCACACCGTGGGCCACCTCATGTTCGCGACCAAGAAGATCACCCCCGGTGGCCACTGGGTCAACATCGCGGCCATCGCAGCTAAAAAAGCTAATGCCGATTTTTCCCAGACCGTCGAGACCTATGCCCTCACCAGTATGGCCATGTACGACGCGTTCATCAGCTGCTGGGAGGAAAAGTACCGCAGTAAGCTGGTCCGCCCCGAGACCTTTATCAACCGCTACGTCGACCAGGAGTGGCGGCCCCTGCTGCAGACCCCGCCCTTCCCCGAGCACACCAGCGGCCACTCCGTCGTGAGCCGGGCCTGCGCCATCGTGCTGACCGACATCTACGGGGATAACTTCGCCTTCGCCGACGACAGTGAGGAAGAATATGACCTGCCCACCCGCAAGTTTCCCAGCTTCCTGGCCGCCAGCGAGGAAGCGGCCCTGAGCCGCTTGTACGGTGGCATCCACTACCGCCCGGCCATCGATTACGGCATCAGACAGGGTGAACTGGTCGGGCGGAACCTCCTCGAGAAGGTGCATACCCGTACCATGATTACGCAGGAGCGCGGCGGACATTGAATTACCTGCTGCTATTCATGGTGCAGGTCATCGTGTACCTGGTGCTGATGCTGTACGATGAATACTTTGGTACCCTGCTGGCCATCATTCTGGGGGCTGTGGCCTTCGTGGTCTGGGGACTGAGCTACGTGGTAAAATGGGTGCAATCCAGCCGGGTGTCGCCGGAGTACTATCGCTACGTGCTCACCGTGTGGACGTCACCCTTGCTCTCGCTACTGCTCTTCATTCTGCTGCGGGGCGGCATCGGGTGGCTTTGAACCCGAACATGTGGCAATCGTAGCCGATTGATTAGGCGTATGAAGCGACGACTCATTGCGTATTCCCGTGGCCGCCTGTCTGCCTTCGGCTACGCCTTCCGGGGGGCGTATGACCTGTTGCGGAACCACGCCCCTTCCAGGATCCATATTTCCGCCTTCGTGGCCATGTTCATCGTGTGCTGGCTGCTGCACTTCCCGCTGTGGAAGTGGGTGGCTTTCTTTCTCTGCTCCGGCATGGTACTGGCCGCGGAGGCCCTCAATACCGCCATCGAATACGTGGTCGATCTGGTAAGCCCGGAATTCAACGTGCTGGCGGGTAAGGCCAAGGATGTCGCGGCGGGCGCCGTCCTCTTCACCGCCGTTTTTTCGGGGCTGATCGCGATCCTGCTGGTGGTCGACGAATTGATCTAGCCTAATAGGTCCGGATCATGTTTGAGGGCACGAGCAGGGTGTAGTCCGCGTGGCCCGTCGATTCCGTCATGATCTCGTCCACCTCCGGCTGCTGTAGGGTTGTAATGGTCACTACCCTGAGCTGCGGCTTGTACTGCCGCAGGTACCAGCTGATGCCCTCGAAATTGTCGCTGTGGTAACTTCCGTTCAGGTGGACAAATGGGCCGCCGCCCCCGCTGTTTTTGGCGATGTTCCAGGCCATGGTGGCGTCCTTGATGGCCTGGGCCTTGGGAAAGTTCTCGCCACCGTGGGGTGAGCCGTTGCCCTGTACGAGCATGGCTTTATAACCGGGTAGCTCCCCATCGTAGGGCGGGGGAAGGGGTGGGAGATAGGCCTGATCCTCCTCGGGCAGTCCCTGTAAAACCACGAAGCCCCGCTGGAACACCATTCTGGCGAACCGGCGGGGCGTATTCGTGGCGTAGACGCGGGCGCTGTCGGCGCGTGCCATCTCCAGGATCGGGAGGTAATCGGTGCGGAAGTTCGGCCATACCCCTCCGGTGACGCTGTCGAGCTGCTCGGTGGTGAGCAGTCCGGCAATGAACTTGTCCAGGGCCTTCTGGTCATCCGTCTCGAACATCTCCAGGCCGAGGGTATAGGCGTCGAGGTGTTCCAGTATTTCCATTTCCATCCAGTGGGCGATGGGATTGTCGTGGTATTCTCCGAAGAGCACCACGTCGGCCTCCTGAATGTCGCGCATCATCTTGCCGAAGGAGGTCTTGCGACCGGCTTTGGTGTAGAGTTGATAGGCGGGATTGTCCTGGGCGCTACCCGCAAGGGAAGTGATCAGGAGAAGGAAGGTCAGACAACGCAACGGCATATCAGGCGGGCTTGGGGCCCGCCAAAATAGCGATTAGTAGGGCATTTCACCGCCCGTGGCACCCATCACCTCGCCGGTGATGTAGCTGGCCTCCTGGGAGGCGAGCAATACGTAGATGGCGGAGAGCTCCACGGGCTGGCCGGGGCGCTTCAGCAGGGTGCTGCCGCCGAACTTCTCGATCTTGTCCTGGGGTTGTCCACCGGATGACTGCAGCGGCGTCCAGAAGGGCCCGGGAGCCACCGCGTTCACGCGGATACCCTTTTCGGCGACCTGAGCGGCGAGGGCCTTGGTGAAGGCTACATTGCTGGCCTTCGTCTGGGCGTAGTCGATCAGGTTGGCGGATGGGTCGAAGGACTGCACGGAGGCCGTGTTGATGATCGACGAGCCAGCATCCAGGTGCTTCAGGGCGGCCTTGGTGATCCAGAAGGGCGCAAAGACGTTGGTCTTGAAGGTGTTGGTGAACTGTTCCGTGGTCACCTCGCTGATGTGCTTCTGGGCGGTCTGCCGTCCGGCATTGTTGACCAGGATATCGAGTCCGCCCAGCTTCTGGACGGCGGTTTCCACAAGTTCGTTGCAGAAATTCTCGTCGGTGATGTCGCCGGGGATAGCCACGGCGGTGCGTCCTTCGGCCTCGATCAGTTTGATCACTTCCTGGGCATTGGATTCCTCGCCGGGCAGGTAGTTGATTGCAACGTCGGCTCCTTCGCGGGCGTACGCGATGGCGGCGGCGCGCCCGATACCGGAGTCGCCGCCGGTGATGAGGGCCTTGCGGTCCTTGAGGCGGCCGAAGCCTACGTAGCTTTCCTCGCCGTGGTCGGGCTCGGGCTCCATTTTATTGACGCTGCCGGGGCGGTTCTGGGGCTGCCGGGGAAAGGGCGGCTGCGGGTACTGGGTCAGCGGATTCTGCTTGCGGTAGCGGTCGGTTAATCGGTCGGTGGAAGTCATAGTAATGGTCAGGTTTACGAATGCATTAACAGGGGGGTAACCGGAGGCATTCGGCATATGTTTGTGTTCCCGGACCATCACCAACGTGAGCACCTTGTTAATCACCCCGACCGCCTATTTCCCACCGCTGCCCCATTTTCTACAGGCCATCCGCTCCGGGAGCTGGCGGTGGGAGGCCCACGAAAACTACCAGAAGGGTGGCTGGCGCAGCCGCTGCCGCATCGCCGCCGCCAACGGGCCTTTGCTACTAACGGTGCCCCTGGAGAAGGGGAAGCACCAGCAATTGCCCATCCGGGAAGTGCGGATCAGTTACCACGACGATTGGCCGCGGCAGCACGCCCAGGCCATCCGCTCGGCCTACGGGCGGGGCCCCTACTTCGAGCATTATTGGGAGGAGTTGGAGGCGATCATCACCCGCGGAGAGGAATCTCTCTGGGAACTGAATCGCTCCATAACCAGGTGCATATGCACTCAACTGGATCTATCGATCGACTTGCAGCCTACCGCAGAATTCATGGGCGGGTACGCGGGTGCGGAGGACGTCGCCGAAGACGTACCTACCTACCGGCAGATCTTCGAGGAACGGCACGGTTTCCTGGCGGATCTCTCGGTGCTGGACGCGCTCTTCTGCGTGGGGCCGGAGCTATCCCTGCTGGCTCACCAGCGGTAGAGCAGCCGGATGTCGAGGGGTAAATTGAGGACCTGATTTCGTCCGACATCGTTGCGGAAATCAAAGTCGAAGCCCCCGCCTCCCGCGATGCGGTAATCCTCCGGCCGGCTGCGGTCGGCGAGCTGGACGTCGCGCCACCGATAGCCCAGTCCGCCGGAAAATTCGATGGCCAGGTGCCGGCCTATCGCCCAGTCGACGCCCCCGATCAGGTTGAGGGTGTAGACCTTCGCCACCACGCCCGTGGTATCCGACTGGTAGTAATCATTGCCCTGGATATCCCGGGTGACGAACCCGCCCTCGGTGAGGTGGCTGCGGCGCAGGTAGTCGGTCCGGACCGAGAGAAAGGGCACCAGGGGGGTGTTGGGTCGATGGAGAAAGTAGCGCCGCAGTCCGAGTTGGATCCGGTACCCGTGCTGGTCCTGGATATTGTACCCGACCGGATCGTAGCGGAACAGTTGCAGGTATCCCGCCTCGGCGCCCCAGCCGGAGGGGCAGAGCACACCGCCGCCGAAGAGCACCCCCCGGTTGATCGGCTCGACGGCCTTCAGCGGGGAGATAAATAAGTAAGGCTGGGGTGCCGGAAGGGGAGCGCGCTCCGCAAGCAACTGGCTGCCCAGGGCCGCGGACAACAGGGTCAGCAGCAGGAAGGGGAACAGGTAATGCCGGAAAGGAAAGCGCATCGGTGCGTAGAACGTAGCGCGGCATGTGTACGCTGCTTTACCTTCGTGGGTATGTCCAACCTAATCGACGCCGGCCTCCAGGCCGACCGCGCCCGCCTCGAGGAGATCATCAAGCGGCTGCACGAGCTGACCATCCGCATCGGCCACGAGGAGATGGCGCAGATTGTCAGCGACCTGCGCAACCGCATCTTCGAGCCTTTCATGTTCGTGATCGTAGGCGAGGTGAAGGCCGGAAAGTCCAGCTTCGTCAATGCCCTGCTGGCCACGGGCGAGGAGATCGCCAAGGCCGCCCCCCAGCCGATGACGGATACGATCCAGCAGATCATCTACGGCGAGGAACGCCGGGAAGTAGTCGTGAATCCCTACCTGAAGAAGATCTTCCTGCCCGTGGAGATCCTGCGGGAGATCGCCATCGTCGATACCCCCGGCACGAACACGATCGTTGCACACCACCAGGAAATCACCGAACGCTTCGTACCCGGGAGCGACTTGGTCGTGTTCGTATTCGAGGCCAAAAACCCATACCGGCAAAGCGCCTGGGAGTTTTTTGATTTCATCCACGGCGATTGGAAGCGGAAGGTGATTTTCGTGCTTCAGCAAAAAGACCTCTTGCCGGAGGAGGATCTCGCCGTCAACATGGAGGGCGTACGGTCGCAGGCGATCGCGAAGGGCGTCGCCGACCCGAAGGTCTTTGCGCTAAGTGCACTCGAGGAGCTCCGCGGCAATCGTTCGGCGAGTGGTTTCACCGAGCTCTTTGACTATATCGAGGGCACAATTACGGGCGGCCGGGCAGCGACGCTCAAAATCACCAACAACCTGGACACCG
>JBGTHX010000429.1:0-6908 GCA_041746055.1 Lewinella sp.
AGATCGCCTCCAACGACCGCTGGCGCCTGTCCGGTGGCGTAGGCATGGCGATGAACGTGATCCTCAACGCGGAATTTCAGCTTGCCGACGGGTACACCAAGCAGGATCTGGCCCGCAATATCGACAACTTCGTTACAGCTAATAAGGCCGCCACCGACGGACGCACCTCGAGCGGCCGACGCAACATCCTCGACCCCTCCGTAGGCTACCTGCAGGGCGGCTCCATCTTCGACAACAGCAGCCTCTACCTGAGTGGTAACCTGCGCGTGGAACGGCTGCTGACCGACCGCTGGAGTCTCTACTTCTCGCCCACCATCTCGCGCCTAATTACCGTGCGGGACTACGACGGGGGCAAGGGTCCGCTGGAGGACCGCATCCACAACACCATGCTGCGGCTGGGTACCCGGATCCGGCTTACGGATAAATAGGCTGCCGTCGTTAAACTTATCTTAGCGCGGCAACCACCGCCCGCCGGGCTAATGTTTTCCAGCCATGACCAGATTGATTTTCACCGGAGCGCTCCTGCTTACGCTCCAATTGACCGCCCAGGACCGTGCCCCCCTGCCCACCACCGATGAGGAAGCCCGCGCCCTGGCCGCCACCATCCGCACCGAAGACCTGCGCCGCCACCTCACCGTCCTCTCCTCCGATGACATGGAAGGTCGGGAAACCGGACAGCCCGGTCAGAAGAGGGCCGCTGCTTACCTCGCCGGTCAGCTCGCAGCAATGGGATTTCCCGCCGTGGGAGAAGCGGGAGGCTTCTTTCAGACCATTAAGTTCAGCCGCCAGAACTGGAATAACATCGGGCTCACCCTCAACGGCCGCGACCTGCGCCACTTGTGGGAGTTCTACAGCGCGCCGAGCCGCAACGCCGACCGCGACAGCGTGAAGATTGATGCCATCACCTTCCTGGGGTATGGCATCGACGACGCCCGCTACAGCGATTACTCCGGCCACGACGTGCAGGGGAAAACGATCATGATCTTTGCCGGCGAGCCGAAGGGCCGCCGCGGGAATTACCTGATCACCGACACCAAGGACCCCAGCGAATATAGCCTGGGTGACGACGCCAAAATGCGGGCTGCTTACGAGCACGGCGTGGAAACGGTCATCGTGGTCGACCCCGCCTTCCGACAGAACGTCGGCGCGGTGCGGCGCGAAACCCTCGACGGTCGCCTCAGGATGACCGAAACGACGGAGGCGGAACGGGATATCGCTAACAACCTCTATATCACGCCCGAATTGGCCCGGGAGATCCTCGGCGACGAATACCGCAAGGTGGTCAAGGCCCGCAAGCGGGTCGAGAAGACCGGTCGCCTGCGCCCGGTGGAAGTGGCCACCGACCTCACCATCTACCAGGATAAGGAAGTCCGCGAACTGGTCGGCGAGAACGTGCTCGGCTTCCTCGAGGGCAGCGACCCGGAACTATCCGACGAAGTGGTGGTGGTGAGCGCCCACTATGATCACATCGGAAAGCGCGGGGACGCGATCTTCAACGGCGCCGATGACAACGGCTCCGGCAGCAGCACGGTACTGGAGTTGGCACAGGCCTTTTCCGAGGCGCAAAAGGAGGGTCTCGGACCCCGCCGCAGCGTGCTCTTCCTGTGGGTAAGCGGGGAAGAAAAAGGACTACTCGGCTCGGAATACTACTCCACCCACCCGGTCTTCCCCCTGGCAAATACGGTTGCCGACATCAATGTCGACATGGTGGGACGGATCGACGATGCCCACGCCGGGAACCCCAACTACATCTACGTCATCGGCAGCGATCGCCTGAGTACCGAACTGCACAACATCAACGAGGCCGTGAACCGCGATTTCACCCAGCTGGAGCTGGACTACAAGTACAACGCCAAGGACGACCCCAACAACTTTTACGAGCGGTCGGACCACTACAACTTCGCGGAAAAGGGCATCCCCAGCATCTTCTTCTTCAATGGCACCCACGCCGACTACCATCGCGACACCGATACGATCGAGAAGATCGACTTTAACAAGATGCAGCGGATCGGGGAACTGATCTTCTACAACGCCTGGCAGCTGGCCAACCAGGACAAGCGCATCGAAGTAGACGTGAAATAGGCCCCGGCTAGAACCCGTATAGGGTGTGCCAGAGGGTATCACCGGTCTGCCGGTTGAGGTAGATCGTGGCGATTGTGAAGGCGATGACCGCCATGATGATGCCGTACAGGAAGACGTTGTAGCAGATGCGCAGGTAAGTGTACTTCTTGGCGAGTACCACGCCGAGGTAGTAAAGGTCCCGGGTCATCGAGGAATAGAGAAACTCCTCGTCACGGATCATCTCCATCATGCCGAACTGGAATTCCTCCAGTTTCATATTGTAAAAGTTGCCGAAGAAAAGCAGGTTACTGCGCCGGGCCTTGATCTCCTCCAGGCTGCTGTTTCCCTCGGTCACCTGCGGGCGGGTGGCGCGGATGGCGAAGAATAGTGACGCCAGGCACACCGCCACCAGAATGATGGTGGGGAGCGTGAGGTGCGGATTGCTGTCCAGCTTCGGGAAGAGGTTCGCCGCGGAAATACTCAGAATGATGGCGTTGACCGACAGCATAATGTTGGCCTTGTTATCGGCAATGCTGCTGAGGTTGACGTGGGTGCGGTAGGTGGTCCGGTACATGGTCTCCACGCCGCGGCCGGGCTTGAACTCGCCGTCCTGCCCCTTGTCCTTTCTGTCGGTCTTGCGGACCTTTTTCTTTTTGACCTTCACCTGCTCCAGCTCGTCCAGGCTAGCGGGCGTCTGGTCCGGAAAGAGCGCCTTCTTGCGCTTGTACAGTTCCTTGACGTGCTTGCTCTTCCGGGGTCCGAAGAGTTCACGGGCGGCCTCGGTGTGGTAGTCGTGGTCGAGCATGAACTTCAGTTCGAAGTCGATCCACTCCTGGTCCGACATCACTATGTTCCGCGTCAGGGCGAATTCCTGCCGCACCCGGCCACAGCGGTCCCAGTAGCTTTGGTCGCCGAGGTGGCTCAGGTCGGCATCGGCCAGGATCTCTTCTAAAAAGGTGTGGGGCTTTTGCGGCATCCCCGTTGCCATGATGGCCGCGCGTACGTCGGCGATCAGGGGCTCATCATCGATGTCTTGGTTCCGCAGGAACTGTTCCGCGTAATCGGCGCTGCGCGCCTCGTGGCCGTCAAACCCCTCCGAATATCCGGTGTCGTGGAACCAGCCGGCGATGCGCAGGACCAGCAGGTCGCAATCGCTGACCTCGTACGCGTGGGCCAGTTCGGCGGCTGCTTCGACCACCGCCACGGTGTGCTGAAAATTATGGTAGACATACCGGGGGTCAATGCGCTCCCGCATGAATTCCTCCACGTAGCTTTCTACGTCGTGCAGCAACGAGTCGGTGTCGGTAGTCGAATACATCAGCAATAAAGATAACCCCTAACGGGCTTTGCGCGTTTGTTTCAAAGTGCTCAACCACCGGTCCACGTCATGAATCTACTGCCTTACCGACGCTTTTTTTCGCCCGGAAAGTTTTTCGCCCGCCTCGGCGCGGTCGCCCGCGCCACCGGAACGAAATCCATCTACACCGCTCTGCTGCTCTATTACGCCTACGAACGCGACGACACGCCCAGGTGGGCCAAGCGCGTGGTGCTGGGTGCCCTCGGCTACCTGCTGATGCCACTCGATGCCGTCCCCGACCTCACGCCCCTCCTCGGCTATACCGACGACATGGGCGTGCTTGCCGCCGGGCTCGCTACGGTAGCCGTCTACGTCAATGGCGACGTGCGGCAGCGTGCGAAGGACAAACTCGCCCAGTGGCTGCCCAACGCGGATGCGGCGGAACTGGCCGAAATCGACCATACGCTCTGAATCACCTACGGGGCGGGTGTGTCCGGCCGCAAGTCCGGGTGCCTTACCTTTGACCACACTTAAATTATTCCTGCATGCCCGGTCCCAACAACCGATTCGCCAACGCCCTGATGAAAGCCCTGGAGAAGAAGAACCTGGAGGGCTTCGATTATCTGGAATTCAAGCAGTCGGTCGGCCGCCTCACGGAGATCGGCATGGATCTGGATACCGCGATCAACTCCGCCTTCATCACCGGATCTTCGGTAGGCCTCACCAAGGACAAGCTGGTCAAGACCGCCCAGTACTACTCCGAGGTGCTGCAGGACGAGAAGGCCCAGTTCATGCGCAGCCTCGACAAACACCTCGCGGAAAACGTCGAGGGGAAGGCCAAGCAGACCGGGGAGCTCAAGAAGAAGATCGCCACCTGGGAAGCCAAGATGACCGAGCTGCAGCAGCAGGTCGAAGCCGCCCGCCAGGAGATCGAGTCGGCCGATGCCCAGATCAACGCCGCGCGCGCAAAGGCCGAGGAAAACCAGAAGGGTTTCGACGAGGCCCTGGAAGTTATTACCAACACCATCAAGCAGGACGTAGACGACATTCGCCGGGTCCTTTCCTAAATACCCGCCCCGATGAGCTTACCGGCCCCCCAATCAAAGAAATCGTTCTGGAAACGCCCCGAGGGCGTTACCGGACTCATCTTCCTCGTGGCCCTGCTCGCGGGTCTCGGCCTGCTCCTGAGCACCTTCGCCGGGGTCATCCTGCCCTTCCTCTCCACCACGCTGGGTATCGTGGTGGCGGGCCTCACGCTCCTCGCCGTCGTATTCGCCATCGCCGAACCCCGTACGCGCACCCTGCTTTCCTTCATGTATCAGAGCGCCATGCGGAAGGTGACCGGCCTGTTCGTTAATATCGACCCGATCGGCATCCTCCAGACCTACGTCGAGGAGCTCGAGCGCAATCTCCAGGAAATGCGCAAGCAGATCGGCAAGATCCGCGGACAGATGCGCCACCTTACCACCCTCATGGAAACTAACGAGGTGGAGGTCACCAAGCAACTCAAACTCGCCGCCCTGGCCAAGGAGAAGGGGAAGAACCAGCAGATGGTCCTGAGCAGCCGCCGGGCCGCCCGCCTGCGGGAGAGCAACCAGAAGTACCAGGTGCTGCTCACCAAGATGGAGGTGCTCAACCGCGTCCTCAACCGCATGCACCAGAACAGCGAGGTGCTACTGGAGGATACCCGCGACCAGGTCGACCTCCGCATCCAGGAGCGCAAGGCCATCCGGGCCAGTCACGGCGCCATGTCGTCCGCCATGAGCGTGATCAACGGCGACCCCGATCGCCGCGCCATGTTCGACCAGGCGATGGAATCCATCGCCGAGGACGTAGCCAACAAGGTTGGCGAGATGGAGCGGATGATGGAGCTGAGCAGCAGTTTCATGGATAGCGTGGACCTGCAGAACGGCGTCTTCGCCGATGAGGGCCTCCGCATGCTCGAGGAGTGGGAGAAAAAGAGCGAACTGCTCCTGAGCGAAGGCCACCTGGAATTCGACCTGGACGACCGCAAGGCCGCCCGCAAAGCCACAGGAGATACCGAAGCGCTCGACCTGGATGAGCTCGAGCGTCGCCCCGACCCCCAGACGCGCGGCGGCAAGGGCGAGTCAGGCTACGACCAGTTCTTCACCTGATCCCCTCCCAGACGGCCCCGTACTCCTCCACCAGGATATTGTCGTAGGTATCGGCCTGGTCGAACAGGTATTCGAAACGCGGCAGGGCGGTCTCCACGCTCAGGTACCGGTCGTAGATGAGGAGAGAAAGAATGATGTCCCGCCCGTAAGTGGAGAAGCTGAGTTGCCGCAGCCGGGCATTCTCCCGCAGCAGATACGCAAACAGCTCCGCGCCGGGAAGCGCGGGCAGACTGCACAAATAAGCGTCTCCCGTCACCAGTCCGCTCTCCTCGTGGTACGCCAGCTGAATGTTGGCGCTCCCCCGTCGGATGTTCCAGAGGTTGGGCCCACGCCGTGCGAGCCGCGCATCGTGCCCGCCCGTGCGGATGATCTCCTCGATCGTGGCGTTCACTCCCGTGGGGTCGGGATCCTCCACCATCGAGGGCAGGGTCAGTTCTGACGCGCAATGCGGACAGCGGCCCCGCAGCTGCTGGTCGGTCTCGAAGGTGATCCGGTGGCAGTTGAAGCAGCGTGCTCCGGGCAGACCGTCACCGGCGCTGAATTCCTCGAGCACCCGCAGCAGGGTGACCGACGGCAGGCTCAGGCTGCGGTCTTTGCCCTCCGGCGCGTCCTGCATATTGATGCCGATCAGCCGGCCCTCATTGTCGTATAAGCCCCCCCCGCACAGGGTGCCCACGGAACGCGCGTCGTGCAGCAAGTACTCGATGCCGTGCCAGGCGTAGCCCGTCCCCAGCAGTTCGCCGTGGTCGGTGCGCCGCTGCTCCCCGAAGTGCTGGCCTACGGATACCACCGGCGTGCCGGTTTCCGGCAGCCGATCGAGGATCTCGAGGCGGCCGGTCTCTACGGCCACCAGCAGGCGCAGGAAAGCCAGATCGTAGTAGGGATCGAGGTAGACCACCCGGGCCAGCTGCTCCCGTCCGCCCGCGCGGCCCACCACTACGGAGGCGTTGTCGCGCACCACGTGCTCGTTGGTCACCACGAGTTCGGGTCCGGGCAGGTAGGTGCCGCTGCCGGTACTGAAGGGGGTGGCCACCTGGAATACGTGCATGTTTCGCGAAGTTGACGCTTGCAAAGTACGAATCACCGGCCGGGCCTTCTCCAACTTTCCCCATCTTTGCGGCGTGCAAGCACCCCTAGCCTATTACGAAAGACTATCGGTCGCGCAACAGTCCCGCGCCACGGAACTGCAGCGTCGCTACGACCGGCTGGCCATCGTGCGGCTCGTGGTCTTCTTCGTCGCACTGGCGCTGCTGATCCTCGCGTGGTCGCAGGGGGTGTGGGTCGGACTGGTCTCCACCGGGGTGACGGCCGCGGTCCTGGGTTGGGGCGTACGGGCCCACCAGCGGATCGGTCAGGCGGCGGCGCGCGCGCGGGTGCTCGGGGAACTCGCGGAAGCGGAGGTCCGGAGCCTGCAC
>JBGTHX010000430.1:0-6741 GCA_041746055.1 Lewinella sp.
CGCGTTCACTGTGCCGCCTGCCTGACCAGTGATTCGGCCAGTACCGGGCGGTCGTACGACCCACGGACCTACGGCTAACCTTACCCGGCGGGAGGGCAAAACCTGCACCACTACTCATGCGCATCGCCCGCAGCCGCTGGACGATCGAAGAGACCTTCAACACGCTCAAGAATCAGGGCTACTACTGGGAACACAACTACGGGCACGGGGAGCAGCACCTGGCCACGGGCCTGGCGTACCTCATGCTGCTGGCCTTTCTGGTGGACCAATTCATGGAGCTCTGCAGCGAAAAATTCCAATTGCTTTTAAAGGGCGCCAAAACCCGGGTTAATGTGTGGTTCACCCAGGGCGACTTATTCACGACGCAGCCCTTCGAAGATTTTTCCGGCATATACGGGCTATTGGCCGAGCTCTTCGGGGTCCAGATCGACTGATTACGTGCACGGCTTACCCGGGGAAGTGCTGAACTCCCTGCCTCATCTTTCGCAAAGCGCTGAAAAACAGGCGGTTTGCCCCCAACCTCACGTTAAGGTATGGTATGGTTTACCCAACGCGCCTTATTCACGACGCAGCCCTTCGAAGATTTTTCCGGCATATACGAACGATCGGCCGAGCTGTTCGGAGTCCAGATCGTCTGATCACGTATATGGCTTACCCGGGGAACTGCTGGGTTATACTTCTACACCTAGTGCAACCTAATTCTGTACGTTTAAAAGAAGGTAGATCAGCCAGATTTTCCAGTTATGCGCGGTCTTGCTTTCATGGGGGGGCACAGCCTCCGCGGGTGCGAGTTTACGAGACTCCCTCATGCGCTTCAGAGGGGTACGGTAACTGCTTTGTGAGTACGGCTTGTGGACCGCCAACTACAATCCGCGGATGCGGGCGATGTACGCGCTTCGGGATGGAGCTACCTCCGGAGATATGCGCGGGTGGTGGTTCCGTAGATAAGTGCATGGGTGGGAGCCGGAAGTTCTTTCCAGCGGCACCTTCCCCTTGCAGGCTCTCGATCCGGACAGAAAAGCGTATTTCAGAGATAACACGTTCAAGCCGTTGCCCCGGTAAATAGAAATCGCCCCCGACGTGCTGAGCGGCCGGAGGCGATAATTTGCTGAGGTCTCTTACTGGTTAAAGGTGTAGCGAACCCCCAGCTGGAGGCGCCAAGGCGTTCCGTTGATGGGCTCGGTGGCTACGCCGGAATTGACCCCGTAAGTATAGGCTTGGGTCTCCTGCTCAAATCCCGTAATGCGCATCAGCCGGTTTTCGCTGGAGTAGTCGTTGGTCACCCCCCAGTCGCGGTTGAGCAGGTTGGCGAAGTTAAACACGTCGGCGGTGAGCTCCAAGCCGTGGGGAAGGCCCGGAAATGTGAGGGCGTAGGCCGCGCGCAGATCCACGATCGCGCGGAAGGGGGATGCGCCCCCGTTGCGGCGTGCAAAGCCCCCGAAGCTTTCCCGCAGGTACTTTTTGTAGTGTCCCGGCACCGTGGGATCGTCTAAAATCTCGCGGTAGGCCTCACGGATGTCTTCCGGCGTGGTGGGATCCGCCGGATCGTAGATATAAGCGATGTCGTTGCGCAGGTTGAAATCGCCGTTGGCGCTGCGGTTACTGTTGACGGTAAAGCCATAGGGCGAGCCGCCGGATCCGATGACGGTAAAGCCGAGGTTGAGGCCTTTCCAGGTGGGCGTGGATCCATTAACGACCAGCTTATGGTCGAAGTTATTGTCGGAAATACCGTAGTTGAGATCTCGCGGGTCGCCCGTTACTGGCAGGAAGGTCGAGGTATTGGCTACGCAGCAGTTGTAGCTGCTGTTGTCCCGCGTACGGTTAAAGGTGAAGGCGGCATTGAGGTAGCCGTCCTCGCCTACCCGGGCGGTACCCTCCAGGATCAGGGCCGCTTGATTGAGCTCCCCATCCGAGGTGAGCAGCAGGGTGCGGCCAATGCGGTCGGAGATGCGGCTGTCGGTCCAGTCGGTAGAGCCGTTCTCGGTGATGGTTTCCGCGGGCACGAATACCGAGCGGCCGTCACTGGCGGAGACAAAGTAGGGATCCGCCACTAGGTTCGCCTCCTGGTAGGTGTAGTTGTTGACGGTCCGGCTTATTAGCACGTTGACGCCCAGGCTGTACCGATTACCGAAAAGGTGGGTATAGTTGAAGTTGGCCTTATAGGTGGTCGGCACCTCAAAATCATCACTGACGGCATTGATGGTCGAGAAGGGCGCCTGGCCGGCGGGCACGCCGGGTACAGTAGACGGGTCCTCCCGGTAGCCGGGAAAATCAGGCGTGGGTACGTCGTCTCCGGTCACGTCGATGGCGCCCAGCAGCACGCCGCTGTTCTGGATGTTGTTCACCTGGGCGTAGTAGTGCGGCTGCGAGCTGAAGACACCGCCACCGAGGCGGAAGATATCCGTACTGCGGCTACCCAGGTTATAGGTCAGCTGCAGGCGCGGCTGGACGTTGTTCCAGTCGGAAGGTTTGTTGTCGGTCCGGATACCCAAATCCTCGAATACCACGGGGTTGTAATCCGCCGCGTCCGAGAAAACGGTGGCGTCCCAGCGCAGTCCGAAGGTGGTGCTCAAGTTGGGCAGCGGTTCGAACTGCAGCTGCCCGAAGAGACTCAGGTCCACCACCGTCTGCTCCACCAGGGGCAGGCCCCGCAGGGGTACTTCCCGGGCGAACCGCGAGGGATTCAGGTTGGCGAAGTCCTCTAGCGAGTTAAAGAAAAAGCGGCCGTTCTGCTCGTTGGAAAGCAGGGTCTCCAGATCGGTGATCAGGTTGTCCGTACCGAAGGTGAAGTTGAAGCGGCCGGCGCTTAAGTAGGTGGTGTTCGTGATCTGCACCATCCGCTCCACGTTGGTTTCCGGGGTGAAGCGCTGTCCGCCGATCTGGGCGGTGAGGGTACGCTCGTTGCCGTTGGGCAACGTAGAAGTGATATCTACAATGGCCCGGGGGATGTTGGACGCCGGCAGCTGGGAACTGGCGGCGAAGGCGCGCTCGGAGTACTGGTACTGGACCTTGAATTCGTTCAGGATCGTGGGCGCAAAGGCGCTCCGCAGACTCAGCAACGTGCTGTTTTCCATGGAGGAAAAATCACCCCAGGACTCGGCCAGGTCAATGGTGCTGTTGTCGGAAACGCTGAAGGGATTGTCCCACTGGTTGTAGTTATTGCGTAGGGTCAGGGTATGGCGGTCGCTGACCTGCCAGTCCAGGCGGGCAAACCAAGTATTGGCAGCCGTGGTGCGATCGAACTGTCCCACCTGCTGGGCATCGCTGACGCCGTACTGCGTGCGGGCGATCTCCTGGAAACGGTCGAGGTTTTCGCGCGTGATCCCGATGCGGTTCTCGTCCTCCGCGGTCTGCAAGTCGGCGATGAATTCGGGCTCCCCCGCATCCTGGCGCTCGTACACGGTGAAAAACAGGAGCTTATCCTTGATCAGGGGGCCTCCGAGGCTGAAGCCGTACTGGGAGTTGTAGAAGTCGGCCGTGCGCTCGTTGCCCCGGATGTCGTAGGGACTCTGCAGGGCATCGTTGCGGTGGAACAGGAAAGCGCTGCCGGAAAATTCGTTGGTGCCCGATTTGGTGGTGGCGCTGATCGAGCCGCCACCCTGGCGGCCCTGGGTGACGTCGTAGTCGTTGGTCGACACCTCGAACTCCCGTACGGCCTCCTGGCTAATCGTATAGGGGCCGCGGCCGATCTCGCCGGCCGTCAGCTGGTTGCGCGCGTTGACCCCGTCGATGGTCACGTTGGTGGAGGTGCGGCGCTGCCCCCCCAGATTGATCTCCCCACCCCCCTGCAGGGGCGACAGGCTGGTCAGGCGGGTGAAGTTGCGGCCCTCGGTCGGCAAGTTTCGGATCTGCTGGGAGGAGATCTCCGTCGTGGAGCCGATTTGATTAATGCGGTTACGCAGGTCGCTGCCGGAGACCACCACCAGGTCGAGGTCATTGACTGCGGTGGTGATCTCGAAATCGACGCGCACGGTGTTGCCCTGATTGATGCTGTATCCCGCGCGGCGCGTCAGGCCGTAGCCCACGTAAGACACCGTCACTTCGTAAGGCCCACCCAGGGGTACCTGCTGGATGAGGTACTCCCCCTCGGTATTGGTCAGGGTGCCGGTGGTAAATCCGGTAGCGGTATTGGTGATGGTGACCGTAGCGCCGATGAGCGTTTCGCCCCCGGCTTCGCGGACCACTCCGGTAAAGGAAGCATTGGTCGCCTGAGCGGAGATGCAGAGGCTGCCCAGAAAATAAAACAGTAAAAATGGGTAGGATCGGCTGCGGAAATTCATGTAGGTTTCAATTGGTTGCCACAAAACTATCGGGGGAACTACCTGATCGCATGTTCGTTTTTAACATTGCCCGCCCGGGTACAACAGGCTTGATAGAATAATAACCTGGGAGGGCTGCGCCTGCAAGGGAGCTTAACCCAGGGCTAAACTTTACTTTACAATTCCCGCAGCAGCTTGGCTACGGTCTGTCGTGTTAAACCGGTGAGGTTGGCCAGATCCGACTGTGTAAGCAGTTCCGCGGCGCGCGCCTCGTCTGCCTCCAGCTCGCGCAGCACATAGCGGAGGCGTTCGAGCGGACGCAGCGCGGAGATGCGGTACAACCGCGCTTCGCAGCGCGACCAGCGCTTGACCATCAGGCGGGTAAACCATTCCTGAACGCTGGGCTGAATGGTCAGGGCCCGCTTAAGGGCCACCAGGTCAAAAGTGTCCACCTCAACTTCGGTCAGGGTGCGCACAAATTCCTGAAATCCCCCCCGGTTGCCCAAGTACTTGAGGTTGCCGAAAAAGTCGCCGGGGCCCGCGGTATCGTATACTACCTCGCGCCCCTCCGGGCTGTAGCCTCCGATTTTAACCGTGCCGGCAGAGATGATATAAATGGACGTCGGTTGGTCGAGGGGGCGGTAGACATACGCTCCCGCAGGGTAGCGACGCCGCCGACCCGAGTGGCGCAGCCATCCGGGTAGTTCCACCACACTTTCGGCTATGCTCAATGAAGGAGTTTCGACTGGTTTATGCATCCGGTTAAAGGACGGCTCCGCTCGTTTTGCCCAGGTAAATTTCAGTTTAAGTTAGCGCCACTTTTTCTCACCCCCACGGCACCAGCGCACACCGATACCCCACTTCCACTCTATCCCTGCTGCCGCCGGCCAAAGGGCACCTCTGTCATCACTGGTCCAGTTCCGCGCAGATATATCTATCGATGGCCAGCCGCTTAACGGGTAGCAACTCTTATTCTGTGGGAGGATTTCGCGCGGGGCTATTGGCACCTGCTCCCCTGCCCCCGTACTAGGTGCCGGGAGGGTACGGCAGGGCGCCTGCTGCTGGTTTCAGCCTACTTTTTTAGTACGCCGGGGTAGGCAATCCCGTCGCCGCCAGTAATCTGCAGTCCAAGGATTTCCGCGATGATTGGGGCGATATCCGTGAGGTCCATCTGCTTCAGTACCGTATTCCCGGTGGCCCGCCCACCGTAGGCAATAAAGCCGGTGTAGATATTCTCATGCTCGGGAAAGAAACCGTGCATTCCGCCGCTTCCTGCTCCCAGCAGTGCGCCCTCGGCGCGGGAGGTCATACTTATCCCTACTTCGGGGGCAATAGCCAGTACCGCAAGCGGGTCAGCACCCACCGTCGCCAGTTCTTCTTTTTCCACGATTCGAAAAAGCTTCCGCTGACTGGTGGGCAGGGTGTCTAAAAGCTGCCTTACCCGATCCACCGATGCGGTGTCCTGCGGATCCTTTAGGTGCAGAAAAGCCGCAGCGCCGGAGGTATGGAATATAGCTTTCCAGGACTGGCCCGCCTCACCGATCAACCCGTTTTGCCGCAGCAGGACATTCGGTGCCAGGGTAGTATGAATGTCTACAAAGCCGTGATCGCCGGTAATGATGAAGGTGGTAGTTGCAAGTTTTCCCAACCGTTCCACCGTTTCCAGAATCTGACCGATGGCCGCATCTACCGCGCTCACCGCCCGCTGCGGCATGTATCCTTCCCGGCCATCGGTGTGCTGAAAGTGATCCACGGAAATCAAGTGGACCGCCAGTAAATCTGGATTGTATTGCTCAAAAATATAGGAAGCGGCGGCCGCGAATCGTTGTTCCCGCGCGAAATACCCGTCGTTCCCGAAGTTGGTGCTCGTGATTTTACCGGTAGCGTGCGTTTCAATTTCTTCCAAAAAGCCTTCGGGAGTGGCGTTCTCCCGGATGGGGGCTAAGCGCTCCTCGCCTTCTGCTATGGACCAGATCTCCGGAAGATTATAGTCTATGGGCGCTCCCACCGTTACGGGCCAGGAGATTGCCGCCGTAGTCAAGCCCGCCGCCCGGCCTAAGGAAAACAGCGTCGGCGTTTGAATGCTATTGTACTCCCAGAACCACCGGCCGGTGGCTCCCTCCGGTTCAAAGGGAGTATTGTAATAAATGCCGTGTGCTGCGGGCGTTCTTCCACTGATGATGGTGGTGTGGGAAGGATAAGTGACCGAAGGAAATACCCCCTTTACGGCTTGGGCGTGTGCTCCGTGGCTTGCCATATGTTGGAGAATGGGTGCCGGCCACGCTTCATCCAGATAAAAATCCGGCCGGAACCCGTCGATCGAGATCAGTATCACCTGTTGCTGTTGCGCAAGTGCCGCACCACCGAGGAAAGAACAAAGGAAGGCAAAAAGTACGCGAAGTGAAAGGTGCATAGGTTTATGTTTAAGGATTCTCGGTTAATTCCGTAAGGGATGAAAAGTCAATCAATTCGCAAGCTGTTG
>JBGTHX010000431.1:0-3127 GCA_041746055.1 Lewinella sp.
GTACCAGGTTAACTCGGTGATCAACTACCCGGGGGCCGAAGTACCCTACACCAGAATCGTGGAATACCGCCACTTCGGCAACCAGGTCGGAAACGGTGCCACCACCATCGTCAAGGAGTACACCACCGATGAAGGTGACCCATACTATCCCGTACCCAACGCACGCAACCAGGAAATCTACGAGCGGTACCGCGCGGAAGCGGAGGCCCTGCAGGATGTCTACTTCGTGGGCCGGCTGGCCAACTACAAATACTTCAACATGGACCAGGCTTTCAAAGCCGCCCTTGACCTGTTTGAGCAGCTGGAACAAGCCCAACCGGAAGTCACCTACCTGCCGTCGCTCCCACTCCAGGCCACTTGACTCCATTCCGCTCCTTCGTGATGGGCGGCTTTGAGTGCGCGGACCACGTCAACCGGTCGGGCGAACGCATCAACCTGCTGCGAACGACGGCCCACGACGTCCGGGCACGGGAAGACTACGCCCTGCTGAGGAAACTGTCGATCTTTACCGCCCGGGAAGGAGTGTGCTGGTCGGCGGTGGAAACCTCTCCCTACCTCTTCGATTTTACCGAAGTGGGAAACCGGATGTCCGCTGCCCGCATGGAAGGCATTCAGATTTTGTGGGACCTCTGCCACTTCGGCTACCCCGCCGACCTGATGCCCACCCATCCGCAATTCGTGGCCCGCTTCGTGGCGCTCTGCCGGAGTTTTGCGCAGTTCCACCGGAGCATGACGGACGAACCCCTGTACGTCGTGCCCATCAATGAGATCAGTTTCCTCTCGTGGCATTCGGGAGACATGCGGGGCACCGTACCCTTCGCCGTGAATTCCGGATGGGACATCAAGTGGCACCTCTGCAAGGCGGCGATCGCAGGCATTGCCGCGCTGCTGGACCTGGACCCCACCTGCCGCATCCTGACCGTTGAACCCCTGGTCCGGATCCATCCTACGGAACAATCGAGTCCCGCCCACGTGGCCAACCTCAACAACAACCAGTTCCAGGCGATGGACATCATCGCCGGTCGTATGTGTCCCGAGTTGGGCGGTCAGGAGAGGTACCTGGATATTCTTGGATTCAATTGCTACTACGACGGGCAGTGGACCGATGGGCAGGGCCACCTACCCTGGCCCGATACCGATGCCCGTCGCGTGCCGCTCGCCGACTTGTTACAAGGTGCCTACGACCGGTATCGGCGCCCCTTCTTCCTGTCCGAAACGGGGCACTTCGGCGATCACCGCGCCAGGTGGCTGTACGAGACAACGGAAGAATGCGCGAAACTGATCCGCCGCAACTCCGACTTCCTGGGGCTCTGCATTTACCCGGTCATCGACCGGCCGGATTGGGATAACCTTACCTCCTATTCCAACTGTGGCCTCTTCGATATGGATGAGCACCGTAACCGGATTCCTCACTACCCGGCCATCCGGGCCGTCCACGAAATGCGGGAGCTGGCGTCCGGCACTAAATGACAAAAGTCCCCCGACCTTAGGTCGGGGGACTTTCAAAGCCTGGAGCAGATGCAGGGAAATTACTTGCCTTCCACTTCCTCGAACTCCACGTCCTGTACATCGTCGGCACCCTTGCTGCCAGCACTTTCGGCGCCGGCGGATCCGTTACCGGGATCGGCATCGGGGGTACCTTCTTGCTTACCGGCCTGGTACATATCCTGGCTGGCGGCATTCCAGGCGGCGGTCAGGGCTTCGGTAGCCTTGTCGATGGCATCCATGTCTTCCGACTTGTGTGCGTCCCGGAGGGCCTGAAGGTGGGTCTCGATATCCGTCTTCTTCTCGGCGGGGATCTTGTCACCGAACTCCTTAACCTGCTTTTCGGTCTGGAACACGAGCTGGTCGGCGCCGTTCAGCTTTTCCACCCGTTCACGGGCGGCCTTGTCGGTCTCCTCGTTCGCGGCGGCTTCTGCCTTCATGCGCTCGATGTCGTCCTTGCTCAGACCAGTACCGGCCTCGATCTTGATCGATTGCTCCTTACCCGTTCCCTTGTCCTTGGCGGTTACGCTGAGGATGCCGTTAGCGTCCATATCGAAGATCACTTCAATCTGGGGTACGCCACGGGGAGCGGGGGGAATGTCGCCGAGTACGAAGCGGCCGATGGGGCGGTTGTCCTTGGCCATCTGGCGGGCTCCCTGGAGGACGTGGATCTCCACCGACGGTTGGTTGTCGCTGGCGGTCGAGTAGACTATGGACGTCTTCACGGGGATCGTGCTGTTGGACTCGATCACGGTGTCGAACACGCCACCCATGGTCTCGATACCGAGGCTGAGGGGGGTTACGTCGAGAAGCAGAACATCTTGAACGTCACCGCTCAGTACACCACCCTGGATGGCGGCACCGATGGCGACCACCTCGTCGGGGTTCACGCTCTTGTTGGCCTTCTTGCCGAAGTACTTCTCGACGGCTTCCTGGATGGCGGGGATCCGGGTGGAACCACCGACCAGGATCACTTCGTCGATCTCGCTCTTCTCGATGCCGGCGTCGGCCATAGCCTTTTTGCAGGGCTCGAGCGTGCGCTGGACCAGGGCATCAGCCAGTTGCTCGAATTTGGCGCGGCTGATCTTCACGACCAGGTGCTTGGGTACGCCGTCCACGGCGGTGATATAGGGCAGGTTGACCTCCGTTTCCATGGAGCTGGAAAGCTCGATCTTGGCTTTCTCGGCGGCCTCCTTGAGGCGCTGCAGGGCCATGGGATCCTTCTTAAGGTCCATGTTGTCCTGCTTCTTGAACTCATCGGCCAGGAAGTCGATCAGTACGCGGTCGAAGTCGTCACCACCGAGGTGGGTGTCACCGTTGGTCGACTTTACTTCAAACACGCCTTCGCCCAGGTCCAGGATGGAGATATCGAACGTACCGCCACCGAGGTCATACACGGCGATGGTCATGTCCTTGCTGCGCTTGTCGAGGCCGTAAGCCAGGGCAGCGGCGGTGGGCTCGTTGATGATGCGGCGCACGGTCAGTCCGGCTACCTCACCGGCCTCCTTGGTGGCCTGCCGCTGCGAGTCGTTGAAGTAGGCGGGTACCGTTACTACGGCTTCCGTTACTTCGGTACCGAGAAAGTCCTCGGCGATCTTTTTCATTTTCTGCAGGACCATGGCGCTGATCTCCTGGGGGGTGT
>JBGTHX010000432.1:0-15693 GCA_041746055.1 Lewinella sp.
GACACCTACGGCGCGGATTTACTCGATATCATCGGGAAGTACGTCTCCGACCACGACGGCCCGCTGAAACGGGGAATCGTCGAGCCATCCGCGCCAAAGGCCAATACCCGCGAAGTGACCCTGGAGGCCTTCCGCGCCGGCAAAGCTCCGGCGGAGATCGCCAACGAACGCGGGTTATCGGAGGGGACGATCTACAGTCACCTCGCCCACTGGGTAACCGAGGGAGACGTGGAACCGGAGCAGGTGATGGATCAGGCCCGTCTGGAGGTGCTGACGAACTACTTTGCCGCACTGGAGGGCGAGTTGCCGCTGAAGGAGGTTCACGACCACTTTTCGGGGGAGTACGGCTACGGCGAGCTGCGGATGGCGCAGGCCGTGCTGGCGTTGCGCACCGCGGCGACCGGTGGGTCCGGGGCATAAAAAAGAGGCAACAAGTTGCCTCCCAATAACCCCAAAAAACCAAATGAAAACTAAATCTGACGAAAGGCAGCAGCATTATCTACCGCCATTTGATAGCGTTAAGGTAAATTAAATTTAATTCCTGGCAAGGAAACCAGCAAGTTTTTTTTCTCACCTCCGCGAATTCCTGCGTCGGACGGGCGATTCAACCCCGGCCGCGCCCGAATCGTTATCTTTGCCGCATGTCAGTACGCATTATTATCGAAGGCATAATTACCGGTGGCAGCCTCTGTCCGTAGGAACGCCAGCTCGATTGATGCCCTGAAAGCTCCGACGGACCTGCCCATCGGAGCTTTTTTATTTTCGCCCCCAATCTTCCCCGCCATGTACAAGGAGTTTACTTCCCTCGACCTGCCCGCCATCGACCGGGAGATCCTCGAATTCTGGGAGCAGCACGAGATCTTCCGCCGCAGTATCGAGGAGCGGCCGACCGACGACACCTTCGTCTTCTACGAAGGCCCGCCCAGCGCCAACGGACAGCCGGGGATCCACCACGTCATGGCCCGGACGATCAAGGATATCTTCTGCCGCTACCAGACACTACAGGGAAAGCGGGTGGAGCGCAAGGGCGGCTGGGATACCCACGGCCTCCCGATCGAACTTAAGGTGGAATCCGAGCTCGGGATCACCAAGGAGGATATCGGCACCAAGATCAGCGTCGATGACTACAACCAGGCCTGCCGCGAGACCGTCATGCGCTTCAAGGACCGCTGGGACGACATCACCCGCAAGATGGGCTACTGGGTAGATCTCGAGCACCCCTATATCACCTACGAGCGGGAGTACATGGAGTCGGTATGGTGGCTCCTGAGGCAGATCTATGATAAGGGACTGATCTATAAGGGCTACACCATCCAGCCCTACAGCCCGGCCGCAGGTACCGGTCTGAGCTCCCACGAGCTGAACATGCCCGGGGCCTACCAGGACGTGACGGATACTACGATGGTGGCCATGTTTAAGGTACAAGGGGTGAAGGCGTCAGGGGATAAAGGGGATAAGGATGGCGGCGCTGTCGCATCCGCACCTTCCAACCCTGCCTCCCTATACCTGATAGCCTGGACCACCACCCCCTGGACCCTGCCCAGTAACACCGCCCTTACCGTAGGTCCGGACATCGACTACGTCCGCGTAAGTACGGTCAACCCCTACACCCAGGAGCCCATTGAGGTAGTACTGGCCGAGGCCCTGGTCGAAAAGTGGTTCGGGGGAAACAACCAACCCACCGTGATCGCGAAGAGCGACTCCTTCAAGGGAAGCGAACTGGTCGGCCTGCGCTACGAGCAGCTTTTGCCCGGCGCCACGCCCACCGACGGCGACGCCTTCCGGGTGATCCCCGGCGACTTCGTGACCACCGAGGCGGGCACGGGAATCGTGCACACCGCCCCCAGCTTCGGCGCGGACGACATGATGGTCGGCAAGGCCAACGGCATCGGCTCGCTAACGCTGGTGGACAAGACCGGTAAATTCACGGAGGAGGCCGGCGAGTTTGCCGGTCGCTACGTCAAAGACTACAAGGACGAGCCCGATTACGTGGACGTGAACGTCGACATCGCCGTGCACCTCAAGAAGCGCGGACTGGCCTTCAACGTCGCCAAGTACAACCACAGCTACCCCCACTGCTGGCGGACCGATAAGCCCGTGCTCTACTACCCGCTCGACAGCTGGTTCATCAAGGCCAGTGCCGTCAAGGAACGGATGCAGGAGCTCAACCGCACCATCAACTGGCAGCCCGCCAGTACGGGGGAAGGTCGCTTCGGCAAGTGGCTGGAGAACCTGCAGGACTGGAACCTCAGCCGCAGCCGATACTGGGGTATCCCGCTGCCGATCTGGCGAAGCGAAGACGGGGAGGAGCAGGTCTTCATCGGCTCGATCGCCGAACTGGAGGAGCAGGTAGCCGTCGCCAACCGGGAACTGGGACTGGAGCAGGAAGTGCCCCGGGACCTCCACCGGCCGTACATCGACGAGGTGATCCTTTGGCAGAACGGCAAGCAGCTGACCCGCGAGCTTGACCTGATCGACGTGTGGTTCGATTCGGGCAGCATGCCCTACGCCCAGTGGCACTACCCCTTTGAAAACAAGGAAATTTTCGACCGCTCCTTTCCCGCCGACTTTATCGCGGAGGGCGTTGACCAGACCCGCGGCTGGTTCTATACGCTGCACGCCATCGCCACCATGGTCTTCGACTCGGTGGCCTTCAAGAACGTGGTGTCTAATGGCCTGGTCCTGGATAAGGACGGTAAGAAAATGTCCAAGCGACTCGGCAATGCCGTAGATCCCTTCCTCACGATCGATACCTACGGGGCCGATGCCACCCGCTGGTACCTCATCGCCAACAGCGACCCCTGGGACAACCTGAAATTCGACCTGGAGGGCATCAAGGAAGTGCAGCGCCGCTTCTTCGGTACCCTCTACAATACCTACGGCTTCTTCGCCCTGTACGCTAACATCGATGGCTACGATCCGCAACGCGATGAGGCCGTCGCGCCGGACGAACTCGCCGAGATCGACCGCTGGGTGATCAGCCGCCTGAACAGCCTGACGCGCGAGGTCAATACCCACCTGGCGGCCTACGACGCCACCCCCGCCTGCCGGGCTATGGAGAGTTTCGTGAACGACGAGCTGAGCAACTGGTACGTGCGGCAGAGCCGCCGGCGGTTCTGGCGGGGCGAGATGACCGTCGACAAGCGGGCCGCCTATCAGACGCTGTACACCTGTCTGGAACGGGTGGCTCAGCTGATGTCGCCGGTAGCCCCCTTCTTCGCCGACTGGCTTTACCGCAACCTCACCGGTTCCGAGAATTCCGTGCACTTGACGCTGCTCTCCGCCGCCGATGCAACGCGTATCGACGGGGATCTCGAGCAGCGTATGGCCTACGCCCAGCGCATTTCCTCCCTCGTGCTCAGCCTGCGCAAGCGGGAGAAACTCCGCGTGCGGCAACCCCTGCAGAAGATCCTCATTCCTGCCCTCGACGAGGCTTTCCGCCGCCGGGTACACGACGTGGCCCACATCATCCAGGCCGAGACCAACATTAAGGAGGTGGAATTTTTGACCGACGACAACTTCCTCCAAAAGACCATCAAACCCAACTTCAAGGTGCTCGGCAAGCGCCTCGGTAAGCAGATGAAGGCCGCGGCCGCCGCCATCGGAGGCATGAGCGCCGACGATATCGCGGAACTGGAGAGCACCGGTAGCTTCGCGCTGCGGCTGGACGGGCAGTCCGTAGCCATTACCCCCGCCGAAGTCGATATCCTCACCGAGGACATCCCCGGCTGGAAGGTGGCCTCGGACGGAGAGCTCACCGTAGCTCTCGACGTGAACGTCACCCCGGACCTCGCCCGGGAAGGACTCGCCCGCGAACTCGTGAGCCGGATCCAAAACCTGCGTAAGGACAGCGGGCTGGAAGTCACCGACCGCATCGACGTGCTGCTTCAGGCTACGGACGACGTCCGCGCGGCCGTGGAAGCTCACCGCTCCTACATCAAGGAAGAAACCCTCGCCGACAGCCTGGAATTCGCGGCCTCCGTAAACGGCGAGTTCTTCGAGCTGCCGGGCGAGCAGGAGGCACGGGTATCCCTCACCACCGCACCCCAGGCCCAGGACTGATATGCCGAACACACTGATCGTACTGGGCAGTGCCCGCGGAGACGGCAATACCGCCGCCGCCGTACGCGACCTCGAAAACCGCGTCGACGGAAAGATCCTCGACTTGCTGGATTACAACATTGCGGCCTACGACTACGGCAACGAATATCCGGCGGGCGACGACTTCCTGAGCCTCGCCCGCCGCATCGTTACCTACGACCGGCTGGTCCTCGCCAGCCCCGTATACTGGTACAGCATGAGTGGTGGGATGAAGATCTTCCTGGACCGCTTCACCGACCTGCTCACCTACCACAAGGACCTGGGCCGCCGTCTTCGGGGCAAGGAGCTGGGCGTGCTGTCGTGTTCTTCCGAACGCGGGGTCAACCCCGGCTTCTACGAGCCCTTCCGGCTATCGGCGGAGTACCTCGGCATGGAGTACGGCCCGCAGTGGCACGCCTGGGTGCGGGGCTCGCGGGTGGAGTTGGTGGAAGTTGGGTAGAGATGTTTGCTTACTCCGCTTGCTTTGGGGTAAACACAGAGTTTCCACAGAGAAAACACCACAGTGTTTGGCAATACTTTGGGGTACTACATGACCACCGTACCACCGTACTAATCAGCGTCTACGGCAGTCATCAAGCGCGAATCAATCACAAACCGCAGTCCCAGCGGGATCTCCGCCGAAAAGCTGGCTCCCCTGCCGTCCGTCACGTCCAGGGTGAGGTGGGTATGCTTCCAGTATTCGTACTGGAATTTGGACATATAGAACTTGCAGCCGTGGATCTCGCCGAGGAGTACGTCGTTGTCGTCGACCATCAGTTCCCCGTCGGGGAAGCACATGGGAGAGGAGCCGTCGCAGCAGCCGCCGCTCTGGTGGAACATTAGGGGACCGTGGGTTTCACGGAGGGTGTCGATGACTTCGCGGGCGCGGTCGGTGATAGCAACTTGGGGCATGGGAGGTAATAGTAAAAAGGCCGGCCGGTTAAGTACCGGCCGGCCTGGATCAGATGGATACATCAGGGACAATTCCTAAAAGAAACCAAGCTTGGACTTGCTGTAGTTGATCAGCATGTTCTTGGTTTGACGGTAGTGGTCGAGCATCATCTTGTGATTCTCGCGGCCGATACCGGATTTCTTGTAGCCGCCGAAGGGTGCGTGGGCGGGGTAATCGTGGTAGCAGTTGACCCACACGCGGCCGGCCTTGATCTTGCGGGCCACGCCGTAGGCTTCGTGCATGTCGCGGGTCCAGACGCCGGCACCAAGTCCGTAGAGGGTATCGTTGGCAATCTCGATGGCCTCGGCCTCGTCCTTGAAGGTGGTCACGCAGAGCACGGGACCGAAGATCTCCTCCTGGAAGACGCGCATCTTGTTGTTGCCCTTCAGTACGGTGGGCTTGATGTAGAATCCGCCGGAGAGGCTGTCTACGTGGGCGGCACCACCACCGGTGAGTACCTCGCAGCCCTCTTCCTTACCGATCTTGATGTACTTCAGGATCTTCTCGTACTGGTCGTTGCTGGCCTGGGCGCCCATCATGGTCTCGGGATCGAGGGGGTGGCCCATCTTGATCGCTTCCACGCGGGGGATGAATCGCTCTATGAACTTGTCGTAGATCCCTTCGTGCACCAGCAGGCGACTCGGACAGGTACACACCTCGCCCTGGTTGAGGGCGAACATGGCGGCACCTTCGAGGCACTTGTCGAAGAAGTCGTCGTCGGCGTCCATCACGCTCTTCATGAAGACGTTCGGGCTCTTGCCACCGAGCTCCAGGGTCACCGGAATGATATTCTTGGAGGCGTACTGCATGATGAGCTGTCCGGTCGTGGTCTCGCCGGTGAAGGCCACCTTGCAGATATCTGGGTGGCTGGCCAGCGGCTTGCCGGCCTCGACGCCGAATCCGTTAATGATGTTGAGCACGCCGGCGGGGAGGATGTCCTCGATCATCTCCATCAGCAGGAGGATGCCGACCGGGGTCTGCTCGGCGGGCTTCAGGACCACGCAGTTGCCGGCGGCCAGGGCCGGGGCGATCTTCCAGGTGGCCATCAAGATGGGGAAGTTCCAGGGGATGATCTGTCCGACCACGCCCAGGGGCTCCCATACGTTCATGGAGACGGTGTCGCTGTTCAGCTCGGCCACCCCACCCTCTTCGGCGCGGATGACGCCGGCGAAGTAGCGGAAGTGATCCACGGCCAGCGGGAGGTCGGCGGCGCGGGTCTCGCGGATGGATTTACCGTTGTCCCAGGTCTCGGCGCGGGCCAGTACCTCCAGGTTTTCCTCCATTACGTTGGCGATCTTCAGCAGCAGGTTGCTGCGCTCGGTGGCGGAGGTATTGTTCCAGTGTTCGGCGGCCTTCCAGGCGGCGGCGACGGCCTTGTCGACATCCTCCTTGGTGGAGCGGGGGATGCGGGTAAAGCTTTTGCCGTCTACGGGCGAGACGTTGTCGAAGTACTCTCCGTTGGTGGGCGAGACCCACTCGCCACCGATAAAGTTTTCGTACTGGTCCTTGAATTTCGGCCGGGTCAGGGTGTCGGCGGTATGCGTGGCGGTGGTGCTCATGATCGTCTGTAAGTTTTGATGTTTCGCAGAGGGCGCGGGGTGCGCGGGTGCCTGGGAAACTCCCGGGGAGCGGGGTGCCCATTGACCATACCAATGTATCTACTCACTTTTCCAATTCCTTGCACAATCCTGCATTGTGGTTGAATAATACCACAATCCTTCGCCGTTGGCGGCGGCTACCCTATATTATAAGGCTGCCAAACGCTTTTTTGACCCTTCGTTCCGTATTTTCCCTGTCATGCTCCAAGCCAACCACCTCCGAACCACTTCGCTGCAGACCCTAGTCGAGAACCGGACCACCTATAGCCTGGAATCGCTCGAACTCAACCTCTTCGAGACCCACGAGGCGGCTACTTCCGTGGAGCTGCAGTTCGACCAGCCGGTGCTGGCCAGCATGATCCGGGGCAGAAAGATCATGCACCTGCGGGAGGATCCAGGCTTCGCCTTCCTGCCCGGGGAAAGCATCCTGCTACCCGCCTCCGAGCGTATGGTGATCGACTTTCCCGACGCCACCGAGCGGCAGCCCACGAAGTGCCTGGCGCTCGCCATCGACGAAGGGGAGGTCAACCGGGCCGTCCAGCTGATGAACGAGCGGCGGCCGCGGGCCGACGGCACGGAGTGGACGCCCAGCGATTACAACTTCCACTTCACCCAGCATCCGGCCATTACCCAGTTGCTGCAGCGGTTGGTATTTCTCTGCGCCGAGGACCACCCCTCTAAGAATCTCTTCGTGAATATGCACCTGCGGGAGCTGCTGATCCGGATCGTGCAGTCGGAGTCACGTTCCCTGCACCTGCGCTCCGCCGCCCAGCACGCCACGAGCCGGCCGCTGTCCGCCGTGATCACCTACGTGCGCAACCACCTCGACGAGAAAGTGACCGTAGCCCAACTCAGCCGCATTGCCTGCATGAGCGAAACGGCCTTCTACCGCGCCTTCCGCAACGAGCTGGACTGCACGCCCGTGGAATTCATCAACCGGGAGCGCCTCAAGCTGGCCGCCAGTCTGCTGCTCGACCGCAGCCGCACCATCCGGGAGGTGGCCCTGCGCTGCGGCTTCAACAGCGTGAGCTACTTCACCCGCGCCTTCGGGGAGTACTTCGGGAGCAGTCCGGGCGCCTACCAGGAGAAGCAGGTGCTGCTCACCGTGCCCAGTACTGACGGTAGGTAGACTGAAAACTGTAGCGGCGATCACGGCGCTGCGCCTCGAAGAGCTCGGCCAATTGCCGGGCCCCGTCCCCGAAATAATCCAGGAGCACCTCGGCGTCGGCCATGGCGCAGGCTTCCTCGAAGGCCTTGACGGTGCTGTCGTGGTAAGCCTCGCTATCGATCCGCATCGCATTGATGTACTCGGCCATCAGCTCGGCCCGGTAGAAGTGGAGCTCTACCAGGTCCCGGGGATGGATGGACACCTCCGCGAATTTCTTGATCAGCTTACGCGATTGGGAGCGGCCCCGCTTGCCGCGTCCCCGGGCGGGGAAGAATGACTTGCGGAGGGCGGCCTTGTACTTGTCGACCACCTTCTTGGGGTCGGTGAGCTCCATCTGGTAGTATTCCCGCAGGACGGGGAAGCGGGCGTAGAGGCGCTGCAGCTCCTCGCGGAGCTCTTCTTCGGTAAGGTGGTTGAGGTATTTGTTGAAGTCTCGTTTCATGGGATCCGTGGGTTGGGTCCGAGCGGCACAAGGTAAGGGTCACTTGGGTAGCCGACCTTATAGCCTCGCTCTGTGTGCCACAGGCCTGGCCACCCGTACCACCCGTAATTCGCGATATTGGGCACCACCAACAGCTGACTATGCCCACCCTGACCGTACCCCTCTCCCGCGCGGAGGAAGGCACCCTCTACGCCGGTGTCTATTCCACCGTGTTCCTCATTCCGCGCGCGGCGGTGGCAGAACTACTGGCACGCGAGCACAATGCCAGCCGGGTGATCTGCCGCATCAACGGGTCGGGCGAGATCCACGGCGGATTGATGAACGATGGGCGGGGGGACTACTTTCTCACCGTCAGCCAGGAAGTGCGGACGCGGTTTGACCTGGAGATCGGGGATGACGTGACGCTGGAACTGCTCCCCGACGACAGCGACTACGGTATGCCGGTCCCACCGGAAGCATCCGAACTGTGGGAGTTGGATCCAGAGGCGCGCCGCTGCTTCCACCTCCTTACCCCAGGAAACCAGCGGAACCTCCTCTACCAGATCGACAAACTAAAGCGGCCGGAATCCCGGGCGAAAAAGTGCGTCCAGATCCACGACTACCTGAAGGCGGTGCACGCGAAGCTGGATTACCGGGAGCTCAACGCCTACATCCGGGAAGACAATCGCCGGTAACCCCGTCCGACCGTTTGCGGTCGGACCGCCCTACCCCGTCCGACCGGTTTCCGTCGGACGGGGTCGCCTACTCCCGCTTATATTACTGGCAAATCGCGACTATGAAATCACTGGCTACCCTACTTTGTCTGCTTTTCCTGCCCCTGCTGGTTTACGCCCAGGGCGTGCAGGACACCACCCGCAGCGACCGCTTCAGCAGCCTGGAATTCCGTAACATAGGTCCCTTCCGCGGGGGACGCAGCAATACGGTCACGGGCGTACCGGGCCACCCGCTGCGCTACTACTTCGGCGGCGTGGGCGGCGGCATCTTCCGCAGCGATAACGCGGGGGCGAGCTGGCGCAACATCTCCGACGGTCAGTTAAATACGGGCTCCATCGGCGCGCTGACCGTGGCCCCCTCCGACCCCAACGTGATCTATGCCGGCACCGGAGAACACGCGGTACGCGGCGTGATGACCTCCCCCGGTGACGGGGTCTACCGCAGCAGCGACGCGGGCGAGACCTGGCAGCACCTGGGGCTGGAAGCCAGCCGTCATATCACGGAGATACTCGTACACCCCAACGATCCCGACCACGTCTACGTAGCCGTGCAGGGGGCCGTACACGGTGACAGTGAGGACCGCGGCATCTACCGCAGCACCGACGGAGGACAAAACTGGGAGAAGGTATTTTACGTGGACGCCACCACCGGTGCCGCCGACCTGAGCATGGATCCCACCAATCCGCGCGTGCTGTACGCCGGCATGTGGGACCACCGCCGCTACCCGTGGACCGTCCGCAGCGGCGGTCCCGGCAGCGGCCTCTACAAGACGACCGACGGGGGTACTACCTGGAACCGCCTCACCGAGGGACTGCCCGACACCCTGGGTAAGGTGGCCATCTCCGTGAGCCCCGCCCAACCGGACCGCGTATACGCCAATATCGAGGCGGCGGGCGACACCGGCGGCGTGTACCGCAGCGATGACGGCGGCAACACCTGGAAGCAGACCAGCAAGGACCGCATCACGGTGGCCCGCGCCTGGTACTACATTGAGATCTTCGCCGATCCGGTCAATCCCAACGAAGTGTACGTACTCAACGCCCCCGTACTCCGCTCCATCGACGGGGGAGCCAGCTTCTCGCCGCTCGCCGTAAATCACGGCGACCAGCACGATCTGTGGATCAACCCCGACGACGCCGACAATATGATCCTCGGTAACGACGGCGGTGCCGCGGTGACCTTCGACGGCGGAAAGAGCTGGAGCAGCCAGGACAATCAGCCTACCGCACAGTTTTACCGGGTAATCACCGACGACCAGGTGCCCTACCGCATCTACGGCGGGCAGCAGGATAACACCGCGGTGGACATCGTGAGCCGGACCCGCGGTGGAGGCATCGGAGCCTCCGACTGGCACCCTACGGCGGGGGGAGAGAGTGCCTTCCTCGCGTTCGATCCGAAGGACCCACGCTACGTAATGGGCGGCAGCTACCAGGGAAATATTTCCGTCTACGACAACGAGACCGGCACGGAGGTGGACGTGATGGCCACCCCGGTAGCGGGCCTGGCCACGCCGCCTTCCGAAATGAAGTACCGCTTCAATTGGAACGCGCCGATCGTGACGTCGCCCCAGGATCCGAGCGTGTTCTACCACGGTGGCAATAAGGTGCTGAAGTCGGACGATATTGGGCGCAGCTGGACCGAGATCAGCCCCGATCTGACCCGCAACGACACCACCAAACTGGTCGACGGCGGCATACCCTTCACCAACGAGGGCGCGGGTGGAGAGATCTACGGCACGATCACCTATATGGTCGCCAGTCCCCACCAGGCCGGTGAAATCTGGGTCGGCACCGACGACGGACGGGCGTGGGTTACCCGCAACGAGGGCGGTGACTGGACCGAGATCACCCCCAAGGGTATGGGCGAGCATCTGGTGAACTCCATTGAGGTATCCCCGACCACACCCGGCACCGCCTACCTGGCCGTGACCAACTATAAATTTAACGACTTCACCCCGGAGGCCCACAAGACCACCGATTACGGAAGGAGCTGGGCGCGTATCGACAAGGGTTTCGGCGCCGAGGAATTCGTGCGGGTGATCCGGGAGGACCCCAAGCGGCCGGAACTGCTGTACGCCGGTAGTGAGCGGGGTCTCTACCTCTCGTTTGATGGCGGTAAGATCTGGGAGAAGCCTAAAATGAATCTGCCGGACGCCCCCATCCTGGACCTGGCCATCCACGACAACGACCTGATCGTAGCCACCTCCGGCCGGGCCTTTTGGGTACTGGATGACCTGAGCGCCCTGCAGCAACTCGGAGGGGAAACCCCCGAATCTCTCACCCTGGTAGCGCCCAAGCCCACCTACCGCTACACCCTCAGTTCCGGAGGCGGTATGGAGGAAGGCACCGGACAAAACGCGGCGGCCGGCATTACGGTCGATTATTATTTGCCCGAGAAAATGGACAGCAGCGTCCTCACCCTAGACGTGCTGGATAGCAACGGCGAGGTGGTCCGCAGCTACGGCAGCCAGCCCGCGAAGGGTAAGAGCTGGCCCGGCGGACCGCCCGCCGCCGAAGCCCTGCCCGTCGAGGAAGGCCTGAACCGCTTTACCTGGGACCTGCGCCGGGAAACCCTGCCCGCCGTGGACGACATCTTCGTACTCGGCGACTACCGCGGCGGGCTGGTGGCCCCCGGTAACTATACCCTGCGCCTGTCCGGCCCCACGGATACGGTCACCGCACCGGCACAACTCCTCCCCGACCCGAACATCGAAGCCACCCCCGCCGAATACGCCGCCCAGGCCCGGCTGATGCAGGAAGCCGAGGACGTGGCCCGCGACATCCACGCATCCGTGAGCCGGATGCGGCGGGTGCGTACCCAGGTGGAAGCCCTGAACGGCAACCTGAAGGAGGTTTCCGGCACGGACGATTTGGTTGCCAAGGGCAAGGACATCGTCACCCGCATCACCGACTGGGAGAACAACCTCATCCAGCCCGACCAGAAGACCTTCCAGGACGTCGTCAACTTCCCGAACCGCCTCAACGCCGAACTCATGAACCTGAAGAGCCGCGTGGACGGTCCCGTGCCCGTGGTCACCCAGGGCGCGAAGAACCGCCTGCAGGAACTCACCCGGCAGTGGCAGAACCATCGCCAGGTACTGGACCGCATCATCGCCGAGGACGTAGCCGGCTTTAATGCCACCTACCGGGAGCTGGATCTGCCAGTGCTGATCGTGCCGGTGGCGCCTTCCGAAACGAAACGGTAAGATTCTATGCAATTCCGTCGCAGTGTGCATCTCTCAGTCAAACTACACTGCCATGCGAACGATCTTATTCCTCATTCTGCTTCTCCCGTACTGCCTGTCGGGCCAGTCCACCGCGATCAACGGTCGGGTGGTCGACGCCGACGACCGACAACCCCTGATCGGGGTCGCCGTCACCGTCGTCGGGAACACTAGCGGCACCGTGACCGACCTTGACGGATTCTTCCGCTTGGAAGGGATCCCCGAAGGTCGCCGGGTAAGGCTCAAGCTTTCCTATACCGGCTACGCCGACCAAATCTTGCGGGCCACCGCCGGTGACTCACTGGGCACCATCATGCTTTCCACGGATCACGCCGAACTAGATGAGGTGGTAGTGGTGGGGTATGCCAGGCGACAACACCGGCAACTCGATGCAGCCTACTCTTCCGCCCCGATCTTTCACGATTTCGAGGGCGGCCGCCCCGAGCGGTACAACGGCATTACGGAAAACGGCTTCGTCGCCGTCTCTGACCGGGCCGTTTCCACCCTCAGCACCGATGTGGATCGCGCGAGCTACGCCAACGTGCGGCGCTTCATCCAGGAGGGCGGCCTGCCGCCAGCCGAGGCCGTACGCAGCGAGGAGATGATTAATTACTTCACCTACGACGATCCCGCGCCGGTGGGGGATGCGCCGTTGGCCCTCTCCACGGAAGTTGGTCCCTGCCCCTGGAATCCCGACAACCGCATCTTCCGCGTCGGGCTGCGGGCCCGCGACATCGAGCGCGAGGATCTGCCCCCCGCCAATCTGGTGTTTCTGCTGGACGTTTCCGGCAGCATGCAGGGACCGGACCGCTTACCACTCCTCAAAAAAAGCATGCTCCTCCTCACCGAGCAGCTCCGTCCCCAGGACCGGGTGGCCATCGTGGTGTACGCCGGAGCAGCGGGCGTGGTGCTCCCCTCGACCCCGGGCGACCGCGGCTCCATTATCCGGGAAGCGCTGATGCAACTGGAAGCAGGCGGAAGCACGGCCGGCGGTACCGGTATCGAGCTGGCCTACGCCATCGCCCGGGAAAATTTCGTCGTGGGTGGCAACAACCGGGTAATCCTGGCTACCGACGGCGACTTCAACGTGGGCCCCAGCAGCCAGGACGACCTGCTCAAGCTCATCGAGCGGAAGCGGGCATCCGGTGTCTACTTAACCGTCCTTGGGTTCGGCCGCGGCAACTACCAGGAGGGCACGATCCAGGAACTGGCCGACCGCGGAAACGGCAACCACGCCTACATCGACGGTGAACTCGAGGCCCGCAAGATCTTAATCGAGGAATTCGGGGGTACCCTGGTCACGGTGGCGAAGGACGTCAAGGTCCAACTCGAATTCAATCCCGCTGCCGTGACCTCCTACCGCCTGATCGGTTACGAGAACCGCCTGCTGGAGACGGAAGACTTCGAAGACGATAAAAAAGATGCGGGAGAGATGGGTGCCGGTCACCGGGTGACCGTACTCTACGAGTTCGTTCCGGCAACGACCGACACCGTAACCCTCGGCGAGCTGCGGGTCCGTTACAAATCACCGGATGGTGGCGCGTCGAAACTGGTCACCCAAGCGGCCGGGCATCGCGCGCGTAGAGAACCGTCGACCGATCTGGCCTGGGCGACCGCGGTGGCGGAATTCGCCATGCTGCTGCGCGATAGCGAGTACGTCGGAGAAGGCAACTACCCGGACTGCATTGCGCGGGCGGAGGCGGCAATCGGCTCGGATGAACAGGGTTACCGGCGGCAGATGATCGATCTCATGCGGCGTGCCTCGAGCTTGGCGCGCTGATCAGGAAGCGGTGGCGATCCACTCGTCGACCTTCCGTTCCAAAACCTTGAGCGGCAGGCAACCGCCCTCCAGCACCAGGTCGTGAAAGGCCTTGACGTCGAAATCTTTCCCCAGTGCATCTTCCGCCCGGGCCCGCAGTTCCCGGATCTTCAACTGTCCGACCTTGTAGCTCAGCGCCTGACCGGGAATGGCCATGTAGCGCTCGATCTCGGCGACGATGCTGGCTTCGGATTCGGCCTCGTTGTCCAGGCTGTACTGGATGGCTTTTTCGCGGCTCCAGCCCTTACTGTGGATGCCGGTATCGACCACCAGGCGGATAGCGCGGTGCATTTCGGCGCTTAGCATGCCGAAGTACTGGTAGGGATCTTCGTACAGGCCCAGTTCCTTGCCCAGCCTTTCGCAGTACAGGGCCCAGCCTTCCCCGTAGGCGCTGTACCAGAGGTTTCGGCGGAAGGCGGGCAGATCCTCATTCTCCTGCGTAAGGCTGATCTGGTAGTGGTGACCGGGGATGGCTTCATGGAGAAATAGATCCTCGTCGCTGAAGGTGTTGTAGGCGGCCACGTCGGGGATCGGCACGTAGAAGATGCCGGGCCGGGTACCGTCCTGGCTACCGGGATTATACTCCGCCGAGGCGCTGGCCTCCCGGAACGATTCGGTACGGCGCACCTCGAAGGGGGTCTTCGGCACCTTGTTGAAGAGCACCTGCAGCTGTGGCCTCATACGATCGTAAATGGCATTGAAGTTGTCGATCACCTGCTGCGGATCGGTGTAGGGCATCAACTCCGGCTTGGTGCGGACGTAATCGAAGAAGGCGTTGAGATCGCCGTCGAAGCCTGCTTCCTGCTTTACGGTTTCCATCTCTCCGCGGAGGCGGGCCACCTCACTGAGGCCGAGCTCATGGATCTCCGCCGCGCTCCTGTCGGTGGTGGTGTACAGTTTGATGAGATAATCGTAATAGGCCTGTCCGTTCGGGACAGCGTCGATTCCGCTGGTCTCCCGGGTCAGGGGCAGGTACTCGTTGCGCACGTAGGCGGCCAGGTCCGCAAAGACGGGGATGACCCGCTGGCCGACCATCTCCCGGTAAGCGCGCTGCAGCCGTTCCCGCTCGGCCGCGGGGAAGCTGTCGGGCATGGTGGTCACGGGTCCGTAGAAGAGATGATCTTCAAGGGGCTCGGAGGCGAGGGTCTCCAGCTGGGGCAGCAGCTTTCCGGTAAGGCTGCGGGGGAGCACGTAACCTTCGGCGGCCCCGCGTTGCATATTGAGCTTGGCGGTGTCCATCATCGTGGCGAAATCCTCTACCCGCGACAGCCAGTTCTCGTAGTCTTCGACCGTGGTGAAGGGCTGGGCGCCTTGTCCGCTGGCCAGTTGACCGACCATCAGGTGGATGCCGCTGAACTGATCGAGCGGCAGCAGTTCAGTGTGGAAACCCGCTCCCTCGATAGCGATGTTGAGCTCCCACTCCAGAACGTCGTAGCTGACCTGTCCGGTAGTATCCAGGTCGTTGCGGTCGATCTCCTCTAGCTGTCTGAGATAGTCCTCATAAAAGCCCCGGCTTTCCTCCCGGTACTGCCGGGACAGGATGTTAGGCAGCCGGTCATTGTAACGGTTGTCGCCGAGCATGGTGGCTTCCACCGGATTGAGTTGCAGGCGGCCTTCCTGGTAGCTGGCCAGCAGGCTGTCGAAGCGGCTGCTCACGTCGGGATCCGTGGTCGCCGCCGGCTCATCCCGGCCGCAGG
>JBGTHX010000433.1:0-4388 GCA_041746055.1 Lewinella sp.
AAGGTTGCGCTGGCATCGGGCGGGGGACCGAAGGGGAAGGAAGCCCAATCGACGGTCGCCGCGACCATGCCCAGGAGCACCGGGGCGATCGCCGCCACCAGGCAGACCAGACCGGCGATCAGGCTCAGCTTCACGGCCGTACCCTCGTCGCGCGCGGCGAGCACGCGCTGGAAATACACCTGCCAGGGGATGCCGCCGAAGACCAGCAAGAGGGCATAGTCCCACCACGTCCAGTAAGAATCACCCAGTGCCTCCCGCGAAGGGAGTAAACTGGCGGCCGCGCCGAACTTAGCCTGGTAGGCGGTGTAGGTGGCGCTCAGCCCTCCGGTATACGACAGGGCGAATGGGACGATCAGCGCCAGTCCGAAAAAGAGAATGAGCAGTTGCAGCACGTCGGTCAGGGCTACGGCCCAGAGTCCGCCCAGCGCCGTGTACGCCAGGGCGATCGCCGCCGACAGCAGAATGGCAGTATTCAGATCGACCCCGAGGACGGTACCGAAGGTAGCGCCCAGTGCCGTCAGGATGGCAGCGGTCCAGAAGAGCTCACCGGTCAGGGCGGGCAGGAAGAGCAGGGCGGTGACGCGGGTGCCGTAGCGCTCCGCCAGGGGATCCAGCATCGTGCGGTACCGGCGCCGGCGCATCGTGCGGGCGAAGAAGAGTCCGCCGATGACCAGCGAGAGGGCGTATCCCCAAGGGGCCTGCACCCATACCAGTCCCTGGGTGGCCGTGTATTCCGCGGTCCCGTTTATGAAGCCCCCACCCAGCCAGGTGGCACTCATGGTGAAGATGGCAACGAAAAGCGGCAGGTTCCGGCCAGCCAGCATCATGCCGTCGGCGTCATTGTGCTCGTCGCGGCGTTTCTCCGCCGCCCGGACGCCGATGTAGTAGATCACGGCGTAAAAAGCGGCCATGCTCCCGAAGGCGGGCCAGTGCACGTCGTCGTCCGTGAAGAAATACAGGTAAGCAGCCGCCCCGCCGAGCAAGAGTCCGAGAAACAGGAGGGGCAGGCTTTGGCGAAGCTTCGACATAAACGGTCCACAAAGTACAGTGAACGCCAGGATCGCGGCGCGCTAAGTCAGAATCCCATAATTTAGGTGCCGATGTTCCGTGTCTCCCTCACCCTGCTCCTGCTGGTTTGCCTGTGCACCTGCGACCCCGCCCCCGCGCGCCCGGATCGGGAAGTCTCTTTTCCTGTGGAACTGCCCCCGCCGCCGCCCGCTCCCCTGGATTACGACAGTACGGAATGGACGGAAGCCGGCCGGCTCGACCCCACTTTCGCGCTGGAGGTGCGCTACGCCACGGACAACAACTTCATGAAGCAGCAGATCTACGACTGCGGGCGCTGCTTCTTCCGGCCCGTCGTAGCCGATGCCCTGCTCGCCGCGCACCGGGAACTGGCGGAAAAGGGTCTGGGGCTGAAGCTGTTCGACTGCTACCGCCCGGAGCCCTACCAGCAACGGCTGTGGGACGTGATGCCCGATGCCCGCTACGTGGCGCCGCCCGCCCGGGGAAGCGTACACAGTCGCGGCGCGGCCGCCGACCTGACCGTAATTCGCCTGGACACCGGCGCGGAGCTGGACATGGGAACTCCCTACGACTTCTTCGGGGAAGCCGCCTACACGACGACCACCGACCTTCCCGAAGCGGTGCTCGCCAACCGGGCCACCCTGCAGGAGGCAATGGGGCGACACGGCTTTTCCACCATCCGTACGGAGTGGTGGCACTTCAATTACGGTGGGCCACGCTTCCCGCTCAGCGACTGGGTCTGGCCCTGCCCGTGATGCTGCACCCCGGCAGATCCAAGATACGCTATGGGGTACTGCTCCCGCCGCTGCTCCCGCTGCTGCTTTGCGCGGTACTGGCCCTGCACGACCCGGCCGGCCTCATCGCCCAGGCCCAGGCGGGGAGCGACTGGGTGCTCTCCCACTTCGACTGGCTCTTTTCCTGGTCGTGCAGCGCCTTCCTGGTCTTGCTGGCGGTGGTGTATTTCTCCCCCCTTGGACGCGTAACCATCGGGGGGACGGGTGCGGAACGGCTGCTATCTCCCTGGCGCTGGTTCGCGATTACGGCCTGTACGACCATCGCAACGGGTATCCTCTTCTGGGGGATTGCCGAGCCCGTATACCACGTCAGCGCCCCGCCGCCGGCCGGAACGGGAGATCCGGCGGTCTTTGCCCTGTCGACCCTCTTCCTGCACTGGACGCTCACCCCCTACGCCATCTATACCGTCGGGGGGCTGCTCTTCGCGCTGGGCTTTTACAACCACCGGCAACCCTTTTCCCTCAGCACCTTACTGCGGCCGGTCTTCGGACCGGGAGTACACGAACACGGCGGCGCGGTGGTGGACGCTATCTGTTTGTTCGCGCTGGTGGCAGGTATGTCGGCGGCGCTGGGGGCGGGCAGTCTGGCCCTGAGCGGGGGTCTGGCGGGCTACTTCGGCAGCGGGGCCACGGCCTCTGCCGGTGCGACACCTATCCAGCTGGCTGGAATTATTGCCTGCATCGTGGTAGCCTTCTGTGTTTCCGCGGTTTCCGGATTGCAGCGGGGCATTCGCCTCCTGTCCAATTACAATATCATCGGCTTCATCCTGCTGGCCGCTTTCGTATTTCTGTCGGGACCCATTTTCGAGACCCTCACCCTTGCGGCGCGGGCCCTGATCGACTACGTCTTCACGTTTGCACCCCGGAATCTTGGGCTGGACCCGGGCATACCGGAGGAGTGGAGTCATGCCTGGACCGGTTTCTACTGGGCCAACTGGTATGCCTGGGCCCCCATCACCGCCCTGTTTTTGGGGCGACTGGCGCGGGGGTATACGGTACGGCGGTTCATTCAGGTCAATTTGCTGTTCACCTCGCTGTTCGGGGCCGGCTGGATGATCGCCTTCGGGGGGACGGCTCTCGTACTGGACGAGCGTACGGGCGGAAGCCTTTCCGCCGCGCTAGCCGCCAACGGGCCGGAGTCCGTGGCCTATGCCCTGCTGGGGGAGTTGCCCGGACTCGGCGGTACGGCGCTGCTGTTTCTGCTGCTCGTGTTTCTGTCCTACGTAACGGCGGCGGACTCTAACGTTTCGGCCATGAGTGCGCTGTGTACCCGCGATACCGGGCCGGCATCGGCCGAGGCACCGGTGGCGATAAAACTCATCTGGGGCGTAACCATCGGGTTGACAGCCTGGGTACTGGTGAGTTTTGCGGGGCTGGACGGTATTCGGCTGATCTCGACGCTGGGAGGATTTCCAGCGATGCTGCTTTTTTTGCTCGGGGCGGTCGGATTGGGCCGACTTACCTGGAAAAGCTACCGGCAAGGCAACAATTAGAATGGTCCGGTAGTCTTGTATTTCCGTAGTCTTGTAGGATTGTACTTTGATGGAAAGGGTGCCGGGCTACGATCAACCCCTTCCTGCCACCAAAAGAACCCCATGGCGCTCCAGAAATTTTCCTCCGACGTAGAAGCCGTTGATGCCCTTGCCCAGTCTTACCAGGATCTGCGCGCCGAGATCGGTAAGGTGATCGTCGGACAGCAGGAGGTGGTGAAGACCGTGCTGATCTCGCTGTTTTCCAACGGTCATTCCCTGCTGGTGGGCGTTCCCGGCCTGGCTAAGACGCTGCTAGTATCGACCATATCGGAGGTGCTCGACCTTGACTTCAAGCGCATTCAGTTTACGCCGGACCTGATGCCCACCGACATTACCGGCTCGGAAATCCTAAATGACGAACGTCATTTTGAATTTAACCGCGGTCCGCTCTTCGCCAACATCGTCCTGGCCGACGAGATCAATCGTACCCCGCCGAAGACCCAGGCCGCTCTGCTGGAGGCCATGCAGGAGCGCTCCGTGACGGTGGCGGGCGACCGGCACCTGCTGCCGGCCCCCTTCTTCGTACTGGCTACGCAGAACCCCATCGAGCAGGAGGGTACTTACCCGCTGCCCGAGGCCCAGCTGGACCGCTTCATGTTCAACATCCCCCTCGACTATCCCTCTTACGAAGAGGAGTTGGCCGTGGTACGGGGTACCACCGGCGTGACCCGCAGCGAGGTGGGCCACGTGCTGAGCGGGGAGGACATCCACTTCTTCCAGCAACTGGTGCGCAAGATCCCCGTCAGTGACAACGTGCTGGAATACGCCGTCAAGTTGACCGGCAAAACGCGGCCCAATACCAGCCGAGCCGGTAATAACGTCAACGAATACATCAGTTGGGGAGCCGGCCCCCGCGCCAGTCAGTATCTGGTACTTGGTGCCAAGTGCCACGCCGCGATCAATGGCAAGTACAGTCCCGACATCGAGGACGTGCAGGCCATTGCCAAGTACGTCCTTCGTCACCGGATCGTGCGGAACTACAAGGCCGAGGCCGAGGGCATCACGGAGGAGCACGTCATCGAGGGCCTGTTCTAGG
>JBGTHX010000434.1:0-11089 GCA_041746055.1 Lewinella sp.
GCTGCCCCCGCCGCCCGGATGCGCCCGGCACCCGCGTCCGCCGCATTCTGAATGCTGCTGTTGGTTTCGTCGAAGAGGGTGGATTCCCCCGCGCCGTTCAGGGCCACCACGCCCTCGTAGAAAGAACTGAAGTAATGGATATCGTTTACGGGATCGTAGTCCACGTCGATGATGGTGGCTACGTCGTTGTCGCCGCCACGTACGCCGTCGCGCCCCAGCAGGGCCGGCGTATTGTTCAGGTTATAGGTGGTCCACTCCGCATCCTCCAGCTTCCAGACACCATCAAAATCGAAGATCGGGCCGGCATTCTCGTCCAGCTGTCCCGGAGCAACCCACAGCGCCGAGCCGTCGTGCAGCAGCCGGAATACGCGGTCCAGCGGCGGACCGGGATAGCTCAGGCGCTGGCAGCCACCGTCCACGCCCTGAATGTAGCGGATGCCCGGCGCCACGTCGCCCAACCAGTAGCGGTTGCTCTCGTCCTCGATGGCGTAATTGGTTCGGAAGGCGCAGTCGCTTAGGGAATCGATCACCCCCCGCGTCTCCCCGAGGGCGAGGATGAGCCGGTCGGCGCAGGAGGAGCCCGTGCACCGGTAGCCGGCCAGGAGGCGGTCGGAGCCCGCGCTGAGGTAGGCCAGTTCATTCTGGGCCGGGGGGGCGGCGTAGAAGCGCTCGGTGGTATCACCCGCCAGGCGGTACACGTCGCGGTTGACGCCGAAGTACAGCTGGTCGCGCCAGGTGGTCACCGTGGCCGCAGCGTAGTCGCCCGGCAGGCCCTCTTCAAAGCCCAGCAGCTCCCAGTTGTTGAAGTCGTTCAGGTTTACGCCCTGCAGCGGCACCCGGTAGAGCCCCTCGGGTGTGGCGGCGTAAAGCTGGCCCGCGAAGGCCGCCACGCCGTCCACCCGTACGCCGGTGAAGGTGGTGAATTCAAACACTTCCTCGTCGAGCGAGAGGGCGCTCACCCCGTAGCCGGCGGCGAGGTAGACCAGGTTGCCCTCCCCGAAACTGATATCGACGATGCGCTTGTCCCCGCTGAAGTTGAAGTTATCGATCTGCCGCAGCGTGGAGAACCGGCCGTCGCGGTAGAGGTCGATGGTGCTGTTCTCGTATACGATGATGAGCGTGCCGGTGGGCGGGTGGTATTTGACCAGGTCGATGCGGCCGCCGGCCAGGCCGTCAGTGCGCGTGAGGGTCGAGATGCTGAAGTCCCGCTTGTCGATGAACATCACCAGGTTGCCCGTGGTAAAGATCACCTCCTCGGGGCTCTGGGTGACGTAGGTGCCGGTAGACCGCGACTGCAGGCTGGTCCACTGCCCGATGGTATCCACCTGCGCGTGCAGGCCGGCCGAAAGCAAGAATAAGCAGCCCAGAAGGAGCGGTTTCCACATAGGGTAAAGGTAAGAAGGGCGGTTGGCGCCGCGGGGTAAACCCGCCACTATGACGGCTTATTGCGCCGCGGCGTGGCCCGGGGACCGTCCCGACGCGGACAAAGCGTACCTTTTCGACCGTCCCCCCTCCCCCACCGTGCATGAATCCCCGTCCATAGGCGTCATCGTCTTCTACCTGCCCGGACCGGGCTACGGCTACCTGCGCCTGCAGGGCGGACTGGAAGAATTCTACTTCCGCCGCCGCAACCTGCGGGTAGAGGGCGTCCGGAAGGGTGATCTGGTCACCTTTATCCTCCGCGAGGGCAATCAGGGCTACTTCGCCGACGCGATCGCCCCGGCCGGCCTGGCCTAAGCGTCCTACGCTTACAACCAGACCCCGTCCGGCCGGGTTGTTAAGGCTATGCCTTCACCGACAGCTAAGCCTTCCGGGTCCCCCGCCCCGCCAGCCCGCATCGCACCTGCGGCCCCGCCCCAAAAACAGCACGAAATCCCCCACACGGAGCGCTTCATCAGCGTAATCGGGGCGAAGGAGCACAACCTGAAGAACATCGACGTCGAACTGCCGCGCAACGAACTGGTGGTCATCACCGGCCTGAGCGGCAGCGGCAAATCTAGCCTGGCCTTCGACACCATCTACGCCGAGGGACAGCGGCGCTACATGGAGACCTTCAGCAGCTACGCCCGGCAATTCATGGGCACCATGGAGCGGCCCGACGTGGAGCAGATCACCGGCCTCAGCCCGGTCATCTCCATCGAGCAGAAGACCACCAACCGCAGCCCCCGCTCCACGGTAGGTACGGTCACCGAGATCTACGACTTCCTGCGCCTCCTCTTCGCCCGCGCCGGCACCGCCTACAGCTACGTGAGTGGTAAACCGATGCTGCGCTACACCGAGGACCAGATGATCGACCAGATCGCTTCGACCTACGACGGCCGCAAGATCGTCGTGCTCGCGCCGCTGGTACGCGGCCGCAAGGGCCACTACCGCGAACTCTTCGACCAGGTACGTAAACAGGGATACACCAAGGTGCGCGTCGACGGGGAGATCCAGGACCTCAAGGAGAGCATGCAGGTGAGCCGCTACAAGGTGCACGACATCGAGCTGGTCATCGACCGCATCAAGATGGCCCCCGACCGACTCGACCGCCTCCGCCAGGGCGTGGGTACCTCCCTCAAACTGGGCGACGGCCTGCTCCTGGTCCAGGACACCGAGTCCAACGAGGTCAGCCCCTTCTCCAAAAACCTGATGGACGCCGACAACGGCATCAGCTACGAGGAACCCAGCCCGAACACCTTCTCCTTCAACTCCCCCTACGGCTACTGTCCCACCTGCAAGGGACTCGGACAGGTCAACAGCCCCGACATCACCAAGGTCATTCCCGACCGCTCGCTGAGCATCAACCAGGGCGGACTGGTCCCCCTGGGCGATACCCGCGACAACACCACCTTTACGCAGATCAAGGCGATCGCCAAGGCCGAGAAGTTCAAACTCAGCGACCCCATCGAGAATATCCCCGCCGAGGCCCTGGACGTCATTCTCTACGGCCGCAAGGAGGGGAAGAAAAAGAAGAGCCGCTACGACAAGAGCGCCCACGACCTGGTCTGGGACGTCGAGCAGAACGGCCTGGTCAACATGATCGTACGTTGGTACGAGGAGACCACCAGCGAGCGCATCCGCACCTGGGCCGAGGAGTTCATGACCATCGATACCTGTCCCGACTGCGAAGGCGCCCGCCTCCGCCTCGAAGCCCGGAACTACAAGATCAAGGACCAGACCATCAGCGACCTGGCCCGCATGGACCTGGGCGAGCTGGGCACCTGGATGGAGACCGCCGAGGAGGGCATGGACGAGCGCACCACCCTCATCGCCACCGATATCCTGAAGGAGATCCGCTTCCGCCTGCAGTTCCTGCTGCACGTAGGACTGGGCTATCTCAGCCTGGACCGCCCCGGCCGCACCCTCTCCGGGGGCGAGGCCCAGCGCATCCGGCTGGCCACCCAGATCGGCAGCCAGCTGACCGGCATCACCTACATCCTCGACGAACCCAGCATCGGCCTGCACCAGCGCGACAACCAGCGCCACATCCGGGCCCTGCGCGACCTCACCGACATCGGCAACACGGTGCTGGTGGTGGAGCACGACAAGGACATCATGATGGCCAGCGACTACTTGCTCGACCTAGGCCCCGGCGCCGGCGTGAAGGGTGGCGCGGTGGTCACCGCCGGCAAGCCGGAGGAATTCCTGAAGCAGGAGTACGCCGGCAGCATCACCAGCGACTACCTGGCCGGCCGCCGCAGGATCGAGGTGCCCGAAAAGCGCCGGAAGGGCAACGGCAAATTCCTGACCCTCAAGGGCGCCACCGGTAACAACCTCACGGGAGTGGATATCAAGATCCCCCTCGGTACCCTCACCTGCGTGACGGGCGTGTCGGGCAGCGGCAAGTCGACCCTCATCAACGAAACCCTCTACCCCATCCTGCGGCAACACTTTTACAATAGCGTCAAGAAGCCGATGGACCATAGCCGCGTCTACGGCCTGCAGCATATCGACAAGGTGATCGACATCGACCAGTCGCCCATCGGCCGCACCCCGCGCTCCAACCCGGCCACCTACACCGGCGTCTTTACCGATATCCGCCAACTCTTCACCAAGCTTCCCGAGGCCATGATCCGCGGCTACAAGCCTGGTCGCTTCAGCTTCAACGTGAAGGGGGGTCGCTGCGAAGTCTGCAAGGGCAGCGGCATGCGCACCATCGAAATGAACTTCCTGCCGGACGTGGAAGTGGAGTGCGAGAACTGCCAGGGCATGCGCTTCAACCGCGAAACCCTCGAGATCCTCTACAAGGGGAAGTCGATCACCGACGTGCTCAACATGAGCGTGACGGAGGCCGCCGACTTCTTCCAGCCCATCCCCAAGATCTACCGCCGCATGAAGACGCTGCGCGACGTGGGGCTAGGCTACATCACCCTCGGACAGCGTGCCACCACCCTCTCCGGCGGGGAGGCCCAACGCGTGAAACTCGCCGAGGAACTCTCCAAGCGTGATACCGGACAGACCGTCTACATCCTAGACGAGCCCACCACCGGCCTCCACTTCGAGGACATCAAGTACCTCCTGAAGGTGCTGCAAAAGCTGGTCGACAAGGGGAATACCGTGATCGTCATCGAGCACACGATGGACGTCATCAAGGTGGCCGATTACCTCATCGACATGGGTCCCGAGGGCGGGCGCGGCGGCGGTCGGGTAGTCGCTACCGGCACCCCGGAAGAAGTAGCCCGGGTGACCGAAAGCCATACCGGATGGTTTCTGCGGGACGAATTGAAGGATCAGGCATCACCAAATTTGTAGCTTTATCCCCCCCAAACTACCGTTCCCTATGCCGCCGACCATCCAAGTGCAGTCTTACGCACTCGTATTGGTTACCGACCGTCGAAGCCTGGCCATCCGGGCCGCCAGCACCAACGCGGAGGAAATTTGCGGCGTACCCACGCAAAGACTTTTGCAGCTCAGTCTCTACGACCTATTTAGTAAGGACCTGATCGAGCAACTCTGCGAATTCATTTCCGAGGATTTTCCCGCCGTGGTTACACTGCGCAACCTGGACAATTGGAAGAACTTCGACTACCAGGCCGTAGTATTCACGGTCGGCGATGAACTCGTCCTCGAGATCGAGCCCCGCCGTACCTGGCCTCACTCCGGCGACTACTCCGCCCGCCTCAACGATTTTACCCACGAGCTACAGGCCAATCCCAACAGCGACGAACTGCTGCAGGCGCTGTGCGACGGGCTGATCTTCCACTTCGGTTACGACCGGGCGATCGTGATACAGTTCGACGAAAGCCACAATTCGATCGTCACCCACGAGGCGAAGTGTGACCGGCTCCCCTCCCTGCTTGATGTGCGCTTCGTGGAAGCCGACTTCCCGGCCGTGACCCGGCAAAACCAACTCGCCGAGAGCGTGATGAATTACGTCTCCGTCGACCGCGCCCTCCTCACCATGCAGGGCGACTGCTCGGAGCGGACGGAGCAGGTGCTGCGCCAACACATCGCCGTCCGTGAGCCCAATCCCAATACCATTCGCTACCTCCGCGACAGTAATCTGAGCACCCTCGGCCACCTCTCCCTCGTGATCGACGGCAAACTCTGGGGATCGGTCTATATGCACGGCATCGAGCCCGTCTACATCGACTACCAGATGCGCGCCTTCCTGCGCGTGGCCGGCCGCGTGGCCCAGCAAAAGATCGCTTACCACATCTACCACCGCAGCCTACGCATGCGGCAGGAGTTTAATATCGTCCGGGAACGCCTGCACCACGAGATCGTGGGCGCGGACGACCTGGCCCGGGGGCTGACCGCAGGACGTACCACCCTCTTGGATCTAGTTGCCGGCACCTGTGGCGCCGCCATCTGCTCCGACGATGATATGACGCTGTTCGGGGACTGTCCCACCAAAGAAGAGATTAATGGGGTCATAAATTGGATAAAACAGGAGGTTGGGGACCAGAAGATCTGGTACACCGACCAGCTATGCGCCCGTTACCCCGACGCCAGGGCCTTTGCCGCCACGGGCTCCGGCCTCCTTTTCCTGCCCCTCGACCCGGCCGCCAATCAGTGGATCATGTGGCTGAAACCGGAGGTGGTCCAGACCGTACGCTACGGGAGCCGGCCGGTGGACGAGAGCTCGCCCGGCGGGGAACGATTTTTCTCCATCAACGAGCAGACGCGGCCCAACTGCTCGCTACCGTGGAATGGTGACGATATCGCATTGGCTCAGGCCCTGCAGTCCTTCATTCAGCAGACGGTCCTCGAACGGTACTCCAGCACCCGTCGCCACAATGCCCTCCTTAAGGAAGCCGTCGAGGACCTGGAAATTTTCAGCTACACCATCGGCCACGACCTGCGGGCTCCGCTGCGCGGTATTTCCAGCTACGCGGAAATCCTGCGGGAGGACTTCGCTGCCAATCTGGGCAGCGAGGGGCTGGCCCATCTCTCGGTCATCCAGCAAAATGCCAATCGCATGCGCGCCTTCATGGACGATCTGCTGGCCCTCAGCCGCATCGACCGCTCACGGATGATGGTCAACAGCCTTTCCGTAAAGGCGTTGGTAGACCGGGTGCTGGCCGACCTGTCCACTTCCCAGCGCGGTCTCCCGCAGTGCCAGGTGCAGGACGGTATCCCCGAGATCTGTGGGGACCGCAGTCACCTGGTCACGGTATTCACCAACCTGCTCTCCAATGCCTTCAAATACAGCGCACTGGATAAAAGCCCGCGGGTAGAGGTGGGCTTCACCGGGGAGTACCGCGAGGGCTCGCCCGTATTTTTCGTGTCCGACAACGGCATCGGCATCCCCGCCGACCAGCACCGCCGGATCTTCGAGCTCTTCGTGCGCTCCACCAACAGCGAGCCCTATGACGGCACCGGCATCGGGCTGGCCCTGGTACACCGCATCATCCGGTACCACGAGGGGGAGGTCTGGATCGAGAGCGCGCCGGGTGAGGGTACCCGGGTGTATTTCTACACCGGGGTCACCGTACCCGACTAGGCGCCGGGTCTATCCCACGTCCGAAAACTTGAGTTTGTCCAGGTAGCGGGCGTCCGCCTCGGCGCTCTGCAGCGGGGTGGTCCCCTCGTAGCGCTCCTGCTCCACGATATAGTATTCCATGCCTTGGTCCTCGGCTACGGCCAGGATACGGGTGAAGTCGATCGAGCCGGTGCCCAGGTCCACGGAGGCGTCCTCCTCGGCGGGGTCGGCTCCCTTTTCCCGGTCCTTTACGTGGCAGAGTTTCCACTTGCCGGGGTACTTGTTCAGGTACTCAATGGGGTCGGCGCCGCCGGTGACCACCCAGTAGATGTCCATTTCGTAGTCCACCGTATCGTCGGTGTTCTCCATCATAAAGTCCTGGGGTACGATGCCGTACACTTCCTCAAAGCTGTAGCCGTGGTTGTGGTAGGCGAAGCGGATGCCGTTGTCGGCGCAGGTCTTGCCGCGCTGGTTGAATTTGTCGACCACCGCCTGCCAGGCCGCCTTGCTGGGCTGGGCGCCGATGTAGGGGCACAGGAGGTAGTCCATCCCGATCTCGGAGGCCTGCATGGCCTTCTGCTCGAAGTCCTGGTCGATGTTACAGTGGCTGGAGACCATGGTGAGGCCGAGCTCGTCGAGGTAGTCCTTGAATTCGGTATTGGACATGCCCCAGAAGAGGCCCTGGTCGCCCTCGTAGCCCTCGATCTGCTTGTAGCCGAAGTCGGCGATCTTGCGCAGGGTGCCCTTGGGGTCCTTTGGCATTTCCTCGCGCAGGGTGTACAGCTGGATGCCGTAGGCCGACAGGCTTCCGCCCGCGGATGCGGCCTGCTCCTCGTTGGCGTCGATCTTTTCTACGCCGGCGCCCCGCTGGTCGGTGTTGTCGCCGGGGCCGCAGGCCCACACGGGCAGGAGCAGCCCGGCGGCGCCGAACTTAGCGGATTGGCGAAGGAATTTTCTTCGGTCGGTGGTCATCTTCTCTGGATTTTGAATCGTCAATGTAGTAAAATTCATCCAGGAAATTGCCGGCGGCGGCGCGCGGGTGCCGGGCGCGTGGAAAGTGCCGCTATATCTTTGTTCTACTATGCATCGCTACCTCTCTCTTTTTTTGCTGCTCGCCCTGTCCTGTTCCCCCTCCGGGCGGCAGCGGGGGGAGGACGGGCTCGTCCAGGCCCGGCTGACCCAGGAGGCCCTCAGCCGGCAGTACCTGGACCCGGAAACCACCATCCTGTCCGAAAGCCAGCGACTGGCGCTGGAATCCCTGGGCGGCCTGAATTTCTTCCCGGTCAGCGCGGCCTACATCGTACCGGCACGCCTGGAACGCTACGAAGATCCGGAGGTGATCACCATGCCGACCAGTAGCGACCGGCTCGCGGAATACCGGGTATACGGCCGCGTCAGTTTTGAGTTGCTGGGCCGGCCCGATACGCTTACCGTATTCGAGACCACCATGACCCAGCTGCCCGAGGAATACCGGAACCTGCTCTTCCTGCCCTTCCGCGACCGCACGACCGGCACCGATACCTACGGCGGCGGTCGCTACCTGGACCTGCCGAAACCCGGGGGGGACCGCATCCTGATCGATTTTAACCGGGCCTATCACCCGTACTGCGCGTATAGTTACGGATACTCCTGTCCGGTACCTCCGGCGGCCAACTTCGTCGACCAGCGGGTCGAGGCGGGGATTCGCGATACGGATCTGGGGGAGTAGGGCGCGTGGGGCGCACCCCACAAAAGCGGTACTGCCCGCCATTCCGCCCCGGGGGGGCCACGTAAATTCGGTCAGTACCGCGTGACGGTATAGCCGTCAACAAGGTGTGGTTCATAGTGTATGCATCACTAAGATGGCCCGGTGCCACCCGCAGCTGCAAGGGTTTGGGTACGAGTGCCCCCTTCAACTGTACGAAGCCGCCCCGCCGGTGTACGAGTGCCCGCCAGATTCACTTCATAAAGGCGGCACTGACGTCTTTTCCCGGCGCGAACTCGAGTTCCACGACCGTGCCGTCGATGCAGTGGGTCCGCAAGTCTCCCCGCAGTTTGCCGAGCAGGATTTTCACGAGCTTGGTCCCGAACCGCGTGCCGCTTTCCTGGCTGGCCACGGCGTCGATCCCGACGCCGTCATCGGCCACCCGCAGCCGGAGACGGCCGCCCGCCACTTCGTAGAGGGACACGGTTACCGTACCGCTGCGCCCGTCCGGAAAGGCGTACTTGAGGGCATTGGTGACCAGCTCGTTGATGATCAGGCCCAGCGACACGGCCCGCTCCACGTCCAGCTCCCGGGGCTGGATCAGGTTGCGCAGCTTCACGTTGCCGCCCTCCAGCCCGAAAGTGGAGCCGATGCTCTTCAGCAGGAGATTGACGTACGACTGCAACTCGATGGCCGCGGGGTGGCCGGTGCGGTACAGCGACTGGTGCAGCAGGGCAATGCTTTTAACGCGGCTCTGCCCGGCCCGGATGGCGTCCAGCGCGGCCCCCTCCTCGAGGTGGTGGGACTGCAGGTTGAGCAGACTGGAGATCACCTGCAGGTTGTTCTTGACGCGGTGGTGGATCTCGTGCATCAGGGCTTCGTTCTGCCGGTTCTTCTCCTCGATCTCGGCGCGCTGGGCTTCAATATCCGCGTTGCGGCGGGTAAGCTCCTCGTTGGCGTGCCTCCGGTTGCGCGCTTCGCGCCGGGCGAAGAAGACGGCGAGCCCCAGTAGTAATATACCGACCAGCGCCAGCTGCTGGGTGCGGCGCGCCTTCTCCAGCTCGGCCTCCCGGGCGGTGATGATCAGCTCGTTCTGCCGGTTCTGGTATCTGGCGTCCAGTTCGGACACGGTGCGCGCCTCCTTTTCGCTCAGAGTCGAGCGTTCGTACCGCCGGGCGGTCTGGTAGGAGTGGAGGGCCGATTCGTAATCGCCACTCTCTTCCTGGGCCTCCGAGAGCTCCTCGTAGGCGTTGTACAGCCGGTAGGGGTCACCGATATCCAGCGCCATGGATACGGACATTTCCCCGTAGCGGATCGCCTCGTCGAACTGTCTCATGTGCATATAGGCGTGCCCCATGTTGCGGTAGGCGTATTCGATGCCCGCCGAGTCCCCGATCTCATTGTAGATCTCCTGGGCCTCCTTTACCTGAGCGATGAGCCGGGGATAATTCTCCTCGGAGTCCATGTACCACTGGCCAAGGTTGGCGTTCAACTCCCCCACGATCCGGTTGCGAATCCCGGACTCCCGGGCCAGCCGCAGCCCGGCCTCGTAGGCGTCGCGGGCGGCCGGCCACTGGCGGAGGTCGCGGTGAATGATCCCGGTCAGGTTGTATCCCTCCATCATGTTCACCGTATCCCGCTCGGCGGTGGCGAGGCGGATGCCCTCGGCGGCGAACTCGAGCCCGCGGTTCTTCAGGTTCTTATCGTCGTTCACGTCCCCCATTTTCCGGAACGAATAGCCCAGATGGAGGGTCAGGTGGGCGATCTCGTCGCCGGCGCCCGCCTGCTTGTACAGCTCAATGGCCCGCTGACTTACCCGGAAGTTCTGCTCGAACCGGCCGCTTTCACTGTATACGTCGGCCAGCCCCGCGAGGATGTCTGCCTCCAGCCGGGGGTTGTTCTGGCGGCGAACGGCGTCCCACGCCCGGTTGAGGAAATATTCGGTGCTGTCACCGTGATGGTGGTCCGCAAGCCGCGCCCGCTGGTACCACTCCATGGCGGTAACCGGAGCATCCTGCGCCACGACCACTGCGGAGCCGAGCAGGAGCAGTACCGACGACAACAGGAGCCTCCGGAAGAGGCTGGCGGAGTACGGATAGGCGGCCATGCTTCAGAAGGTATTCAGGCGGGATAGAAAGTCCGTCCGGTAACTCTGCGACAAAGGCACCTTCCTCCCCTTCAGGTGGAGGTACACCTCCCCCACCGAATCCAGGTGGGAGAGGTTGATCAGGTAGGACCGGTGCACCTTCGTAAAGCGGTCCGCGGGGAGGCGGCCCAGCAGGCTCTTGAGGTTATTGGTAACCGTATACTTGGCATCCACCGTGAAGATGTCGCAGTAATTGCCCTGGGCCTGGATGTACAGGATGTCGTCGAATTCCACCTTGCTCAGGTGGCGGCGGGCATCGCGGATGAACATGCGGTCCCTCAGCACCATGGGGGGCTCTTCCTCCGACGGTTCGAGAAAGTCCTGGCGGCAAAAGTTGCGGATCGCCAGGTCG
>JBGTHX010000435.1:0-7144 GCA_041746055.1 Lewinella sp.
GAAGTGGGGGGATCGTTGAAACGGCGCGCGAATTCCTGAATCTCCCAACTGTTGCGCACGAGCCGGTCGGCTGATTCCGGATCGGTGAGCTGCGATAAGGATACGCTGCGCATCAGGCCGTCCGGGTCGTAGGCGTACTCCGGATAGATGTACAGGTCGCCGATCGCCTGGGCCGCGAGCAGGTAGGGATATTTGGTGAGGACCTCGAAGTAGCGGTGATCCGTGCTATCGAGAACGATGTCGCTGATCATCGTGTAGTACGGCCGGTAGGGACCGGCATCCACCAGCGGGTTGAGGAGGACTTTAAGACTGAAGACCACGTCGGAAGCAAGGACCGGTTCCCCGTTGGGCCAGGTAGCTCCGGCATCCAGGCTATACCGGTAGGACATACCTCCGGAAGGCAACGAATCGACGAGGGGCAGGGAAGCTAGCGAGGGCTGCAGCTCAAAGGTCTGCGGATGCTGGGCATTGAGGGTCTGAAAGATTTGCTCGGAGACGTACCGGGAAACATTTTGCACCGTGAGCACGGGATTCAGCCCGACCGGTTCGGCATTCAGAACAATCCGAATATCCCGGCCCGCCGCGCCCCGCTGTTGCGTGCTGCCTTCATAATCCGTCCCGCTACATCCAAGCAAGAGGCTCAGGAGCGCAACCAAAATCACATACCAGGAATTCATGTACAATTTCGAGATAACGCCGGGAGAGAAGTTCCTTCCAAAGGTACCTACTTTAGGTCGATCCCCGGTCGGATCACGGGGATAAAAACCGGAGTAACCGTGACAACTTCATTTGGCGGAGTACCCCACCCCTGGAGAGACCATACATGTTTTAATGAGTCTGGCTTCGCAAGCGCCGGCTGAAGGATCTAGCCGAAGGCCAGAAACAGCATCACCGCCAGCATGAACAGCCAGGCGGCCGGGTGCAGGGGAGCGGTGGTCTGGTGGGACATAGGTCGAGAGTTTGTATGCGACAAATTAATAACGCCCCTCCCAGGGCAATGTTGCCCCTTAAAATTCCGCACCACCCGCCGGTCATAAAATGTTTAACCGGGGTGGCGGAAACACGGCAGGGGATATTACGCCAGAAGTGATTTCGACCACATATTAGTCATTTTCCTATAAACAATAAACGCGGAGTGAAACACTCCGCGTTTGCCGGGAAAAAATTCTTGCCCCGGCCTACATTTTGGCTACAATGCCGGTGAGCTGGTACTGCTTTTCAATCCGGGCCGCTTCTTCCTGGGCCTCATTTACAGTCTGGTACTTGCCGGCATAGACGCGGTTGACGACCTGACCGTCCTCCTTCGTGATGCTGCGGTAGAAAACTTCCTTTAGGCCCTGCTCCTTGAGCTCGTCCACGCGGCGCTGGGCGTAAGTTTCGTTGTGGTACGCGGCGAGCTGAACCGCGAATTCGGCCGTTTCGGGAGCCGGGGCGGGAGAAGCCACCGGTACGGCCACCGCTCCCCCGCGAGCTTGCTGAGTCGCACCAGGAACGGTGGGAGCGGGAGGAGTGACCGCGTAACGGGTATAGGTCTTGGGTGCGTCGGTGTCCTCCTCGGCAGCTACAGGGGTCGGGGTGACCTCACGGCTGATCACCTGAGGACGGGGCGCAGCGGCCGTCGCAGAGGAGGTTTTGGTGCGGGGCGCGATGATGCCACTTTCTTCCCGGGTGGTGATTTCGGCTTTTGCGACCGTATTCGAAACGGGATTCCAGTTGCTGAAGCCCGTACGTTCCAGACTCACCTGGCTGGGAACGGAAATACCCAGTTGCTCGGCGGCAGCCTGACTCAGGGTGATGAGGCAGTCGGTGCACTCCTTACCCTTATCCGTGACCCGTACGACCACACTACGGCCGTTCTCGGTGTTGGTGACGCGCAGCAGGGTGCCGAGGGGCAGGCCGGAGTGGCTACCCGTCAGTTCGGCGGCACTGTACACTTCCCCGTAGGCGGTAGGACTACCGTCAGCGGCCGGGGCGTACACGCCGGCCAGTCCCGCCTGCTTGTCCGAATTGGAAGCCGCATCTACCTGCACCTCCTTGGGGTGGGCGGCTGGCCGTGGGGCTTCGTTCCACTCGAAGGTCTGGGCTTCCGCGGAAGCAAGGCTGAGAACAAGGCCGAATGAGAGTAAGCGTTTCATGTATACGGTCTGATTAAAGTTGGTGACGGTGAGGGTCATAGGCGGTCATCAACCGGTTAAAAAGTGCGGGCAGGAGTAACGTGCACGGCTGGTAAATCATTGGTTCTACTGGAAAAATTCCAAGTAAACCGGATAAGTATAACAAATGGTAGTCCAAAATGCTCACCTCCGGCCGGGTGGGCGAGCAACTTTAACGAATTCTTAGTGGGCATCGGTCCGCCATTTACGCACCTCCCGCCAGGCGTAGCTTTCATCCTCCCAGCGCAGCAGCTCGGTCATGTTAGGTCCTTTGTAGTTCAGGAACCACGATTCAATGATCCGCTTCGCTGCGTCATTACCCAGCGAAAAATCAAGGAAATTCTCCACCTCCAGCGTCCGGTCGGCGGGGTCGGCCGGAACGGCGATGATCTTGGTATCGATCTCTCCCCGGTCCCGCAGCAAGAGGGCCGCGATTGGCAGTGCCCTTACCAGCGTACCCGTCGCCTGGGCCTCCCCGATGATGAGCACGTCCAAAGCGTCGCCGTCCCCACCCCTTCGCTTGTCCATTAGCGTGGAAGGTACGAAGCCGTAATTCCCGGGGTACGGCAGGAAGTGCACTACCCGCTCCGAGCCATTTTCCAGGGTGTCGTTCATAAATCCGCTCCCCGGATGGTATTCAATCTTGTGATTCGATCCGGCCGGTATCTCCACCACCACGTTCAAGGCATCTCCGTCGGTACTCGGCAGACTGTATAGGTTGGAAGGCTCCGAGGTACCGGCATCCGAGGTCGCGGAAGCGTCCGGGCCGCAGCCGTACAGGAACAAAAAGGTCAGGAAATACAGAAAGCGCATGCGCGTACGGTTTTACCTCCCGGGGGAGGGGACCGCAAAGATTCGCAAATTTTGGCAAGTGCCCTACGGCTCGAAGTAACCGAGGGTGCCCCCTACCCAGGTCTTACCCTTATTGTAGCGCACCCCGATCATCTCTCCCTTGGAGAGCCGGACGAGGTTATTGACCAGCACCGGCTTGTCGTAACCCTCGGGCCACAGGTACATCATCCGCAGCTCCACCCGCGCTGGTTCGTCCGGCGTTTCCACAATGGGGACGTACTCGACCTTGCGCTGGAGGATATAGTGCTCGGGGTGGCTTACCGCCCGCAGGTCCTCCAGCGTCGGATGCAGATTGACCCCCAGGCCCGCGAAGCTGTAGAGCGGTTTGAGCACGTACTGCGACAGGTCGGCGGGGTAATCCATGAGATCGGAGAGGAAGTGGGTCTCAGGTACGTACGGGCTGCTAATGAAAGGGAGACTGTACTTGCTGATCAGGAAGAACCAGTTCGGGTGACCCGCCCATTCCACGCTTACCTGTTCGATCATGTTGAACTTCCGCTGCAGGTCGGTCCGGGCCTTCAGTTCATCAAAGATCACCCGGTTAAAGATGCGGCGTACGGGGAGGCGCTTGCCATCCCGGTAGTAGAACATCCTGTCCCCCTCCAGCTCCACTTCGCTGATACATACCTCACTGATGCCAAGCTCCGCGCAGGCCACCACGAAATCGATGCGCGTGGTCTGCCCCTTAGGGTCCACCTCCAGCAGGATCACCTCTTCCGGGGAATGACCGCCCAGAACGGCATTGCGCAGCAGCTCTTGGTATTCTTCAAAGGTGGAACCGTCAAAGCGTGCGGTAAAGCCCTCCGGAATGGAGAAGAAGCGGCGAAAACTCTGGTCCAGCAGGCCCTGGAAGTAGTAAAGGGAAGGGAAGCCCTGCACCTCCACCAGCTGGGGGACCACCTCGCCCGCCTCGTTGCGGCAGACGCCGAAGTCGAGTTGCATGAAGAGCGGTCGTTCATCCTGACCGGGCACTTTTTCCCCCGGAGGGATGGCCGCGGCGGCCCGTTCGGCGTAGTCGGGGGCGGTGATCACCGCCAGCACGTCCTCACACGCGTCGAAAACGCGGCGGCGGAAGTCGGCGGGGAAGAAGACCGGCGTTTCGCCCACGTGAAACTTAGGGTCCTGGCCGTACTGCCCGCCCAACCATCCGAGCATGGCCCGGTAGGTCTCGTTGGAAAATTCTTCGTTGTAGCGGCGGCGGATGGAGGGGATCATAGGCTTGCTAACCCTGAGCTCCGCGACATGTTTATTGGCGCACGGAGGCCTTGACGGGCTCGACCGGGTCGGTGTGGGCCACCGTCCCTACCCCGCCGTCGTGGTCGAGGTCCTGGTGGAAGATCCGCTCCATTAGCGCGAACAACTCGGGGTGCTTGTGGGCGAAGGCTGCCGGACGGTTGAAGAAGTACTCGGCCGCCACGGCGAAAAACTCCGCCTGGTTGGTGAGCGCGTAATCGTCGATGTCCGAGTTTCCCTGCTGGATGGCGATCATCTCCTTCCGGATCATCTCCACCCAGGGGATGAGGTACTGCTTTTCGAGGAAGTAATCGGGGATGCCGTCCGTTTCTCCGTCGGCCTTGTCCAGCAAGTGGGTGAATTCGTGGATGCCGGTGTTGTTGCGGCCGGTATTCTCAAAACCGCTGCGCAGGGCGTGCTGCGACAGCAGCAGCTTGCCGTTCAGGTAGCCGCCGCCTACCATGCCGGCGATGGTGCGCCCCCCGCCTTCGGTGGCGAAGGTTTCCTTGTTGAACGTATTGGGGTACAGCAGCACTTCCCGCAGCTTGGGGTACTGGTTCCAGTCCTCGAATCCGAAGGTGGGAATGATCCCGCTGGCCGCTACCAGCACCCGGTCGAGTTCGGTGACCTCGGTATCGATGCCGGTGATCGTCACCCGCTGGAAAAAGTGGCGCATCCGGTCCTGAAAGCGCTTTTTATCGCTCCGGCTGAGCGCCTTGTAGAAGGTCACTTCCTTGCGGAGGATCCGCCGCCAGGCGGTCCGGAATTCGGGCAGCGGGCCCATGGGCTCCTCCCGGAAGAGGTAGTAGATAAGTCCGCCGGCCAGGGCCAGGACCAGGACGGCGACGATAGTAGCGGAAAGGACCATAATTCGGTTTAGCGTTGGGCGGGTGCGCAGGTGCGGTGTAACTCCCTAAATGCCGGGGCCACCACCATATGTTCGTTCCGGCACAAGGCGGCTTCCAGCCGCGAAGTACGAGGCGGCTGTCAGCCGGGCCAGTAAAATGGTGCCTCCGGCAGCGCACCGAATGCTTACTAATCCTCCCGACAGTTACTTTGCACTATGAACGTTCTAGACCGCTTTCTTCGCTACGTGACCGTCGACACCCAGTCGGATCCCCACTCCCCCACCCAACCCTCGACCCGCAAACAACTGGACCTGGGCCGGCTGCTCGCCCAGGAGCTGCGGGACCTCGGCGTGGAAGATGCGGAGCTCGACGAGCACGGCTACGTGTATGCCACCCTGCCCGCTACGCCGGGTAAGGAGAACAGCCCCGTGATTTGCTTTTGCTCGCACATGGATACCAGTCCCGATGCCAGCGGCAAGGACGTCCGGCCCATCGTGCACACCAACTACCAGGGCCAGGATATCGTCCTGCCCGACGACAAAAAGGTAGTGCTCCGCGCCGCCGACTTCGAAGGCCTGCGGGCCAACATCGGCCACGACATCGTCACGGCGAGCGGCACCACCCTGCTGGGCGCGGATAACAAATCGGGGCTGGCCGCCATCATGGCCGCGGTGGAGCACCTGATTGCCCACCCGGAAATATCCCACGGGAAGCTGCGCATCCTGTTTACCCCCGACGAGGAGATCGGCCGGGGCGTCAACGCCGTTGATATGGAGAAGCTCGGTGCCGACTTCGGATACACGATCGACGGAGAAACCCGTGGCAGCCTCGAGGACGAGACCTTCAGCGCCGACGGTGCCACCGTCACCATCGCGGGCGTCAGCGCCCACCCCGGCTTCGCCAAGGGCAAACTGGAAAACGCCGTCAAGATCGCCGCGGAGATCGTAGCCGCCCTTCCGCGTAGGGGCCTGAGTCCGGAAACTACCGAGGGCCGCGAGGGATTCATTCACCCCGTGGAAATCACCGGCAAGGCGGAGAGCGCTCGCATCGACTTCATCCTGCGGGATTTTGAGACCGGCCAGCTGGCCGATCACGCCCGCGTGTTGGAGGATATCCTCGCCGAAACGCGGCAGCGCTACCCCAACAGCTTCATCCACCTTGAGGTCAACGAGCAGTACCGCAACATGAAAGAAGTGCTGGACCTGCACCCGCGGGTCACCAGGCTGGCCGAGCAGGCGATCGCGGCGGTCGGACTGCAACTGCGGCGGGCGCATATCCGCGGGGGTACGGACGGCTCACGCCTCAGCTTCATGGGGCTACCCTGTCCGAATATATTCGCCGGCGAACACAACTTCCATTCGCGCTTCGAATGGGCCAGCGTCTACGAGATGCAGAAGGCCGCCGAGGTCATCGTGGAGATCAGCCGCCTTAACACCACCGAAGCGTGAGCAGCATCTGGAATACCCCACCCACGCTGGAGGGCATGAACGCCATGGGAGCCGGCACCCTGGGCGAAACCCTGGGCATGCGCTTCGTGGAATTCGGGGAGGACTATCTCGTAGCCGAAATGCCGGTCGATCACCGGACGGTTCAGCCCTTCCGACTCCTCCACGGGGGTGCCTCCGTGGCCCTGGCCGAAACCCTCGGCAGCGTGGCCGGCTTTCTCGCGCTGGACGACCCGGAAAACTATATCGTAGTGGGCGTTGACATCAATGCGACCCACCTGCGCAGCGTTCCCGAGGGCGGACTGGTGCGCGGCACCGTCCGGCCCGTGCGAGTAGGTCGGACCGTGCAGACCTGGCAGATCGATATACGCGACGGGCGGGATAAACCGGTCTGTTCTTCGAGGATCACGTGCCAGGTAGTAAAAAGACGCGGATAATTCAAAAAAATTCGTTCGGCCGGGAATAGATATAAAATTGCGTCCGCCACGACTTTGGCGATGATAACCCGATTTTTACTCCATTTCTCCGCAACAAATTAGGTTTATAAACCTGAGGCCCCGGCTCACGTTGCATTCATAGCACCCGCGCACCCGCCCAACAGTTTGAGGTTCAG
>JBGTHX010000436.1:0-2220 GCA_041746055.1 Lewinella sp.
CCGAAGCCGAAAGCCGTCCGCCGAGCCCCGAGGAGGCCCGCGGCATGCGCGGCGGGCGCCGCCTCGAAGCCAACGAAACGGCGGTGATCGAAAACCAGGGATCCATCGGCGAGGCACCCCTGTCCGGCGAGTCCCCGCGTGACGCCCACACCTACCAGGAAGCCTTGTTGATGACCTACCAGAAGTCCAATTGCTACGGCGAGTGCGAGGCCTATACCTTCAACCTGCGCGACGGCGGGCTCAGCAGCCTGCTGGTCGACCGGGGCGAGATCGCCCAGGGATTGTACAATCGGCAGCTCTACTCCCTGGACTACCAGGCGCTGAACAACTCCCTCGACAGTCTCCGGGGCATGGAACTGGCTCCCGTTTACCCGGTCGGGGAGGACATCCCCACCGATATTCCCTACCGCCTCATCAATATTCCGGATGCCGACGGCCAGGCCCGGGAAGTGAAGGTCTATGGCGGAGCGCCGCCGGCGCTGCAGCGCTTCATGGACCGCCTGGAGGCCCTCATCGGCGAGCAGTCGTGGGAGCGCGTCCGGGAGACCGGCGGACGTAACTAGAACACCCCCTTTTTCAGATCATCCGACACCTACGCTATGGCAGACCATAAGATCATTTTTTCCATGGAGCGGGTCTCCAAGACCTTCCCCGGGGCCAACAAAAAGGTCCTCAATAATATCTGGCTCAGTTTCTTCTACGGCGCCAAGATCGGCGTTCTCGGCCTCAACGGCAGCGGTAAATCCACCCTACTGAAGATCATCGCCGGCGTAGACAAGAACTACGAGGGCAACGTCGTCTTCGACGGCCACTACAAGATCGGCTACCTCGAGCAGGAGCCGGCGCTTGACGCCAGCAAGACCGTCCGCGAGATCGTGGAGGAGGGCGTGCAGGAGACCGTCGACCTGATGAAGGAGTACGAGGCCGTGAACCTCAAGTTCAGCGACCCCATGACCGACGATGAGATGAACAAGCTCATCGACCGGCAGGGCGTCCTGATGGAGGAACTCGAAAACCGCAACGCTTGGGAGCTCGAGAACCGCATCGATACGGCCCTGGAGGCGCTCCGCTGCCCGCCCGACGACGCCAGGGTCGACGTGCTGTCCGGAGGGGAACGCCGCCGGGTGGCCCTGGCCCGGCTGCTGCTCAGCAATCCCGACATCCTGCTCCTCGACGAGCCTACGAACCACCTCGACGCGGAGTCGGTCGACTGGCTCGAACAATACCTGAAGAGCTTCCCCGGTACCGTCATCGCCGTGACCCACGATCGCTACTTCCTCGATAACGTAGCCGGCTGGATCCTCGAACTGGACCGCGGCGAGGGCATCCCCTGGGAGGGCAACTACTCCAGCTGGCTGGAGCAGAAATCCCAGCGCTTGGCTCAGGAAGAGAAGCAGGAGAGCAAGCGCCAGAAGACCCTCAAGCGGGAGCTGGAGTGGATCCGCATGGCCCCCAAGGCCCGGCAGAGTAAGGGCAAGGCCCGCCTCAGCGCCTACGATAAGCTCGCCGGCGAAGAGGGGCGCGAACGCGAGAAGAACCTCGAGATCTACATCCCGCCCGGGCCCCGCCTGGGTGACGTAGTGATCGAAGTGCAGCACCTCCGCAAGGGATTCGGTGACCGCGTCCTCTTCGACGACGCCACCTTCACCATCCCCAAGAATGCCATCGTTGGCATCCTCGGTCCCAACGGCGTGGGTAAGTCTACCTTTTTCCGGCTACTGGTCCACGAGCAGGAGCCCGACGCCGGCGATATCAGGATCGGCGACACCGTCGAGATCAGCTACGTCGACCAGGCCCACACCCAGCTGCAGGATGGCAACAAGACGATCTACGACGTCGTCAGCCAGGGCCACGATATGATCGAGGTAGGCAACACCTCCGTCAACGCCCGCGCCTACCTCAGCCGCTTCAACTTTGCCGGGGCCGACCAGCAGAAGAAAGTCGGCGTACTCTCCGGCGGTGAGCGCAACCGCCTCCAGCTGGCCATGACCCTCCGCGAGGGCGGCAACGTCCTGCTCCTGGACGAACCGACCAACGATATCGACATCAACACCCTCCGTGCCCTGGAGGATGCCCTGGACAGCTTCGCCGGCTGCGTGCTGGTCATCAGTCACGACCGCTGGTTCATCGACCGTCTGGCCACCCACATCCTCAGCTTCGAGGACGAGGGCAACATCCGCTTTTTCGAAGGCAACTACTCCCAGTACGAGGCCACCAAGA
>JBGTHX010000437.1:0-2441 GCA_041746055.1 Lewinella sp.
GGTGACTTTCTTCCGGCCCGAGGGCAAACGGAAGAAGATCGTCATGGAGCGCGGGGCCTTCCCCAGCGACCAGCACGCGGTGCAGTCCCAGCTACGTTTTCACGGTCTCGACCCGGCCACCGACCTCGTGGAAGTGGCACCCCGGAGGGGAGAATCCACGATCCGGACGGAAGATATACTCTCCGCCATCGAAACGGCCGGCGACGAACTGGCGCTCGTACTCTGGACGGGGGTGCAGTACTATACGGGCCAGTTCTTCGATCTGGCGCGTATTGCGGCCGCCGGAAGGGCCGTCGGTGCCTGTGTGGGCTTCGACCTCGCCCATGCCGTAGGCAACGTACCCCTGGAGTTGCACGCCTGGGGCTGTGACTTCGCCGTCTGGTGCAACTACAAGTACCTCAACGGCGGCCCCGGCGCCCCGGGCGGGATCTTCGTGCACGAGCGCTACGCCACGCGACCGGACCTGATCCGTTTTGCCGGATGGTGGGGCCACCGCGAGAGCGATCGCTTTCTGATGAAATCGGAATTTCACCCGTCTTCGGGAGCAGCCGGCTGGCAGTTGTCCACAGTACCGGTCCTTGGGTTGGCTCCCCTGCTGGCCGGCCTGCCGCTTTTCCAACGGGCGGGGGGTATGCCCGCCCTACGCGAGCGCAGCCGAATCCTCACCCAGGCGCTGTATGATGACCTACAGGAGCTGGACGGCGTGCGCATCCTCACCGATGCCGACCCCGAGGCCCGCGGGGCCCAGGTGTCGGTTTACCTGCCCGGCCACCGTCCTAGCCTGGAGCAGGAGCTTTCCGGGCTGGGCCTGATCTGCGACTACCGACAGGATAATCTGGATGGCAGCGGTGGGGGAGTGCTTCGGCTGGCGCCCGCTCCTCTGTACAATACCGCGGAAGAAGTGGCCCGTGTCGTGCCCCTGTTGGAGCGTGCCCTGGCCTCAAATGTCAAGTGAATGAGAACCATTTGTCAAATTTTCGGGTTCTACTTTCAACCACACAAGCAAACACATGACCATCCTACTCCTGGCAATACTGGCGCTTATTGGCGTCTACCTTTCGCAGGATACCCGCGTCCGACAGTAATCCCGGCCTTACTGGCCCTGGGTTATCTGGCGTTATCGCTGGCAGCCTGTTGTTCTATTCCCGGTTTGCCCGCTAGTGGCAAATTTCCCGTTCCGCCCCCTTCCGACTACCGGTCTTCCCGTAGCTGGGCCGCCCTGCCTACCACCGACGATGCGGCCGACCGCACGCCCGGAGACAGCATCCGCGATGCACAAGCGTCGGCTCAGGCGGATGTTTTCTTCGTCCACCCCACCGTCTATTTAGATACCCGCAAGGGTAATCGCCTGTGGAACGCCAGTTTGTCCGACGATAGGCTCAACGAAGCCGTTGACGGCTCCACCATCCGCAACCAAGCCAGCATCTTTAACGCCGCCGGCCGCATTTACGCCCCCCGCTACCGGCAGGCGAATTACGCCGTGTTCACCGATGCGGGAGCAGCCATCAAGCAGCAGGCATTGGACACGGCCTACGCCGACGTACGCGCGGCCTTCGACCACTACCTTCGCTTCTTTAACCACGGCCGCCCGATCATCATAGCCGCCCACAGCCAGGGCACCCTACACGCCGAGCGGCTGTTGGCTGATCGTTTTGAGGGACGTGACTTGCGCAACCGCCTCGTAGCCGCCTACCTGGTGGGCATGCCCGTGATCCGGGAGCAGTACCGTGATATCCCCCTCTGTACCTCCCCCGAGCAGACCGGCTGCTTCGTCACCTGGCGCACTTACCGCAACGACTTTGTACCGCCCCCCGGCTCCGACGACCCCGCCGTAGCCGTGGTCAATCCTCTCACCTGGACCACCGACACCACCCTGGCCCCAGCCTCTCGCAATGAAGGTGCCGTACTCTTCAACTACGATGCCGGTCCCATCCCCGACCTGATCGGAGCGCAGATCCGCGGCGCCGGGCTTTTTACCAATAAGCCCCGGTTTTTCGGCGACATCTTCTTCAACACCAAGAACTACCACATCGCCGACTATAATTTCTTCTGGCTCAACGTCCGGGAGAATGCGCGGGCGCGGGTGCGCGGGTTTTTGGGGGATTAGCGGGTTTGGTACGGTAGTCTTGTAGTAGGGTAGTCCTGTGGTACTGAGTCGCTAGACTATTCAGTGCGCCCTCCGTGGGCAAAAACCCACCCCTCCAGCAACTCTAAGCACCTTCCAAGAAACCCTACGGGTTAAACCTCCCTCCGGGTACCTCCGTGCAGCCCCTCCGTGCAACCTCCGTGGGCAAAACCCACCCCTCCAGCAACTCTAAGCCCCCCTCCAAGAAACTCTACGGGTAAACCCCTCACCCCAAGAGCCCCCCGAACAGCCACCACCTGCCCGGCGTTCCGCTAAGCAAAAACACCCATGGGCAAGACCGAAAACCTATTCAGCC
>JBGTHX010000438.1:0-7123 GCA_041746055.1 Lewinella sp.
CGCCATCGATGCCCTGAAGAAGGCCTACGCCCTGCGGCCCAACGAAGTATACGCCGCCTTTCTGGCCGAGCTTTACCAGGCCGCCGGCCGCTACACCGACGGGGCCGATCTCTACGCCCAGCTAATTAAACGCAACCCCGCCGAACCCGAATACTACTTGCAGCAGGCGGCTTTCCTGGTCCGCGCGCAGGATATCAGGGGGGCCATGAAGGTCTACGACGAACTCGAAGCCCGTATAGGCATCAACGCCGAGCTCTCCCGCCGCAAGCATGCCCTCCACCTCGGCACCGGAGATACCAAGCGCGCGGAACGTGAACTGCTGGCCCTGATCGATGCCTATCCCGAAAACGTCAGCTACCGCCACCTGCTGGCGGGGTTCTATGGTAGTCAGGGCGACGACAAACAGGCCCGCGAAGTATATCGGGAGATTCTGCGGCTACAACCGGCCGATGTCCGGGCCCAGCTGGCCCTGCAAGACGCCACGCCCCGGGCCGCTGGCAACGCGGACGACACCGAACTGATGGCCCTGCTCGGACGCAGCGACGTAGATCTCGACCTTAAGATCGGCAAGCTCCTGCCGCTCATTCAGCAGGTCGCGAATACCAACGACCGGGAACTGGCCGACCGGCTACTCACGCTCACCACGGAATTGCGCCGCGTCCATCCCGACGCCGCCAAGGCCGCCGCCATTGAGGGCGACCTCTACTACCACTCCGGCCGGCTTGCCGAAGCGGCCGATGCCTACCGCGCCACGCTGGGGCTGGACGATACGGTCTATCCCGTCTGGGAACAGCTACTGGCGGCCCTGTACCTCGACAACCAGACCGCCGACCTGCGTAAGTACGCCGAAGAGGCGCTCGATATCTTCCCGAACCGGCCCACCGTGTACGTATACTACTCCCTGGGCGAGGCGTTGCGGGGCGATGTCGACGAGGCCGATAATCTCCTGCAACAGGCCCGGCTGATGGTCAGCGGCAGCCCCGAAGCCGCTGCCTCACTCCGCGAAGTGGAGTCTGCCCTGGCCGCCCTCCGGAGCGGTACTCCAACCGATAAACTGAATGCGGCCCTGCTCCCCGGCGGCCCCTCCGGCCCCCTGGCCTTCTACCTGCAGCAGCTGGGCCGACCCGATGCCGCGGCCCTGCTGGCCGCCGACGATCCCGCTAATACCAATGCCCTACTGCTCGAGCTGATGGGCGACGCCCGCAGCGAAGCGGGAGACAAGGAGGCCGCCGCCACCCTCTATGCCCGCGCCAAGGCGGCCGGCAGCAGATCCCCCACCCTTCCCCGTAAGATCTCCCAGCTCAAAAGCTAAACCCAACCGCATGCGTCTCTTCCTGCTGGCCCTCCTGGCCGTTCTTACCCTGTCGTACTGCAGCCGCAAGACGGCCGGCCCGGCTACCGACGATACGGCTGCGACCACCGGCAAGCTCCGTCTGCCCCAGGTACTCCGCGCCATCGACCAGCAGCGTGCCGCCCCGGAATGGATGAATGCCCGCGCCAAAGTCGACCTGGAAAGCGAAAAGCTCTCCATCGGTGGCACCGCCACCATCCGGCTGCACCGCGACGAGGCCATCTGGATGAGCGTAAAGAAATTCGGCGTCGAAGGCGCCCGCGCCCTCATCCGCCCCGACAGTTTTTTCCTCTTCAATCGCCTCGACGGTACCTATATCGCCGAGCCCCTCAGCTACGTGGAGGAGAAGTACAAGATCCCCGCCCGCTTCGACCTGCTGCAGGAGATCTTCTTCGGCAACGCGGTCTTCCTCACCGAGGAACTCGAGGTGAGCCGCGACAACGGCAGCATCCGCCTCAGCGGCCGCAGCTCCCAATTCGCGGCCGATTACCGCTTTGACCCTGCCACCTACCAGCTGTCATCCATGGAACTTCAGGAGCTCGGACAGAACCGCGCCCTGAACGTCTCCAACGCCGATTTTGAAGCGGTCGACGGCCTGCCCGTCACCTTCCCCGTGCGACGCCGCGTGGCCATAGACGGCGCCTCCGAAGGGACCGGCATCATGGACCTTGAGTTTACCGACCTCTCCTTCGAGGGCCCGGTGGATATGCCCTTTAATTTCCGGTAGCCGGCACCTCCAGCGCTCCCGGGAAGCGTCGGTCCAGGAATTCAGCCGCAGCAGCCGGCAGACGTACCCGAAACCGGGTGTAGGGCGCGCGCTCCAGCTGGACTTCGTACGTTCCTTCGTCGTCTCCCTCGGTAAATCTCCGGGTGGGAAAACACTGCAGCAACCCCGCCAGGCCAGCCGGTGCCCGCCCCTCCGTGCAATCACGTCCGGCCCGCCATTCCTCCTCCGATAGTCCGTCGAAGTAGCCCAGTACCCGCAACGAATCCCTGACCGCTACCACCTCGGCCGGGGAAAGGAAGGTCCGCGCATTCGGCCCCGTGAGGCCCCGGACGGCCTCGATCAGCCGGGGATCGGTCAGGGTCCGGGCGGCGGCGGATGTCAGGGGAAGCAATGGCACCTTTACCGGTCCGGTCGGGTCATCCGGCACCCGGGCGCTCGGGCTGTAGAGGCGGTAGGGCGCGTTATCTGCTTCGAGGAAGGCGTTGATCGCCGGCAGTATCTCCCCCCACTCGTACCCGTAGAACCAGGATAGCCCCTCATCCTCGAAGGGCGGATACAGCTCGCCGGAGCGGTAGATAGCGCTGTCCCCGGCCCGCACCGTCCAGCGGTAGCGTTCCCCCGCCTCGTCTGGCTCGGCACGAAAGTCGAGCGCAGCAAAACGGGAATCGTATTTTCTCAATCCCTGTGACAGGCGGGCGGCCAGATCCGCCGGTCCGCGGGCGCGCGGCAGGGTCACGGTGAAGCGGGGCACGATGTAGGCGTAGAGCAGTTCGTTATCTTCCGAGGCCAGGAGCATGGAATCGGCCCGCAATATTTTTACGGTGTCGGGGACCACCAAACCTCGGGACGCCAAAAATTCCAGCGCGCGGCGGCGGGCGGCGATGCGCAGGTGCCGGGCTTCCCGCTGGCCGGCCGAGGTGGCAAGGGCCCGCAGCAGCAGGTGATCGGGGTAGAGGCGACTGCTGTCCAGCTGCCGGGTATAAGCCTCCAGGGTGTCACTCGGTATCAGCCCGACGCGGGAAAGACCTTCGAGGGTTTGGCGCAGGTCGTACCCCATCACGCTCCGTTCGGGTACAACGAGCGTGTCGGTGATGTTGCGGCTATCCAGGAGAAGCGGATTCACGCGCTCCAGTCGCGGAAGTTCCCGCCCGGCGGCCCGGGCGGCGGCCTCGGTGGCGAGTTCGTACTGAACGCCCGGCAGACTTCGCAGCCGGCGGTTCACGGCTTCGTTGAAGCCCCCCCCGTTGAGCATTTCGGGATTGAAGCGCGGGAGGGCCTCCCACTGCCGCATCGTCTCCAGTCGGGCGCCGATGCCCAGGCGGTGGAGGTACGCTGCGTAGTACGCCCGGTAGAGGTAGCCGAGCAGTTGTCCGGCCGAAATTGAATCCCCATAAGCTGGGCTCAGGACGCTCTTTGGGGTGATAATCGGTAGCTCTCCGGAGCGAATGACCCTCCGGAGGCTGTCGCGCCCGGTCACGGATAGCAGTTCCGCATCGTAGAGGCGGTCCGCCAGTACCGGGGCTTCTGCACGGGGGTACAGCTGGCCGATCGCTACCGGGGAGGTCAGCGTGAGCGAGAGGAACAGACAGGCACGGAGGAAACGGGACAAATTGAGGGGTAGCGGGCTAATTTAGCGGGCAAAGGTAGCAGCCGGCCGCGTTGCCGGCACCTCACCCGATCGCCCATGACCCCTTTCTCCACCGAACGGCTACTGCTCCGCCGGGCCGAAGAAACCGATGCCGCCTTCTTCCTGGCCCTGCTGAACAGTCCGGGCTGGCTCACCTACATCGGCGACCGCGACGTGCACACCGAAGCACAGGCCGCCGATTACATCCGGAACCGCATTATGCCCGTCTACCAGACACCGGGCCAGGGTAGCTACATCGCGGAGGTCCGCGAAACGGGGGCGCCCGTCGGCTTCGTGGGGGAGGCCTCGCGGGCGATCCTGGCCCGCCGTGAAGTACGGGCGCTGCCGGAATTACTGGCCATTACCCAACCGGACAACGAGCGCAGCCGGCGGCTGCTGGAGAAACTGGGCTTCGTGGGGGGCAGTGGAACCGCGAGCGTGGAAGGCAGCGAACTCCTGCTGTACCGGCGGTCGTAAGGGGGGACCGGTGTACCTTGCGGTATGTGCCCTATCCCCTACCGCTTTGCCAGCCTCGTTTGCATCCTACTGGTGACACTGCTCACCGGCTGCGGGGCCGGCCCCGCTTCCACGACGTCCTCCGCACCTGCGTACCCGCCCGTAGAGTCCGCTACGATCGACCGCCACCTGACCGAACTGGCCGATGACCGCTACGGCGGACGCCTCCCCTTCAGCGAGGGGGAAGTCCTGACGCTCGACTACCTGGAACGGGAGTTGAAGGCTCTGGGACTGGAACCCGGCAACGGCCAGAGCTACCGGCAGGAAGTGCCGATGGTGGAGATCACCGGCCACCCGGATGAGCGGATCACCCTCAGCGCGCCCGGCGGAAAGCTTACCTGGCAGCTGGGCGAAGATTACGTGACCTACGGCGAAAAGCCGGAGGAGGAAGTGGGCGTCAATAACTCGGAAGTGGTATTCGCGGGCTTCGGGATCGTGGCGCCGGAGTACGGCTGGAACGACTACGAGGACCTTGACGTGACCGGCAAGACCGTGGTGGTGATGGTGAATGACCCGGGTTACTACCTGGAGGATTCCACGCAATTCAAGGGTAACACGATGACCTACTACGGGCGCTGGACCTACAAATTCGAGGAGGCGGCCCGGCAGGGCGCGGCGGCCTGTCTGATCATCCACGAACCCGGCGCGGCGGGCTATCCCTGGTTCGTGGTGCAGAGCAGCTGGACCGGCACCCGCCTCACCCTAGAAGACGACGGGCAGCCCAAACTGGACGTGGCCGGCTGGATCAGCCTGGATGCGGCGCGCGAGCTCTTCGTGGCTTCGGGCGTGACCGGGGTGAAGTGGTTCGACGCGGCTACCCGGCCGGATTTCGAGCCCATCCCCCTGGGCACAGCGCTTACTACCTCCGTCCGTAACGACCTGCGCTTCGACAAAAGCTATAACATCATGGCTACCCTGCCCGGCCGCGTACGCCCCGACGAGCACGTGATCCACACCGCCCACTGGGACCACATCGGCGTCGGGCCGGCCGTCAACGGCGATAGCATTTACAATGGCGCGCTGGACAACGCCAGCGGCACCGCCTTGCTGCTGGCCATGGCGGAATCCCTCACCAAACTTCCGGAGGCGCCGGAACGCTCCGTAGATTTTCTCTTCGTCACCGCCGAGGAGCAGGGGCTATGGGGCAGTGCCTACTACGTCAACCACCCGATCGTACCCCTCGATAAGACCGTCGCCAACATCAACATCGACGGCGTCAATCCCATCGGGCCGGCCGCCGACCTCACCATCACCGGGATGGGCCACAGCGAAATGGACGAGCTGGCCACCGCCGCAGCCAAGCGCCAGGGCCGCTACGTGCAGGGCGGACAGGAGCCGGAGAAGGGCTACTTCTACCGCAGCGACCACTTCAACTTCGCGAAGGTGGGCGTGCCCGTGCTGTACGCCGACGGCGGCTACGAGCACCAGACCCTCGGCAAGGCGTACGCCAAGCAGCAGAAGGACGAATTCGTAGCCACCCGTTACCACCAGCCCTCGGACGAATACACCTCCGGTGACTGGCCCCTTGGCGGCGCCGTGCAGGACGCCGAGCTGATGATGGACGTAGGCCTGCAACTGGCGAACTCGGAGCGGTGGCCGAAATGGTGGGAGACCTCGGAGTTCTTTGTAGTCCGCTAGTAAGAGGTACTAGCCGGAGCAAAAAAAAGCCACCCCCAACCAAGGTCGGAGGTGGCCAAAAGCTTAATCGGGATATAATTTTAGCGCTGGACCATCACCTTACGCTGGATGGTGCCTTCGCTGGCACGTACTTCCAGGAGGTAGGGGCCGTTGGGCAGGTTGCCCACGTCGATCCGCTGCTGCTCGCCGGTAGCGCGCTGGGTGCTGATAACGCGGCCGCTGAGGTCGCGGAGGGTAAGCGTAGCGTTATTCAGGATGCTGGCGGGCAAACCGATGGAAAAATAGCTGGTGGCCGGGTTGGGGGCGACCGTCACTGCGCGGGCGAAGGCGGGCTCCTGACGAACACTGGTGGTGGTGTCGTTCATCGAGGGCATGAGCACAGCGTTGATAACGTGGACGACTCCGTTGCTGGCAGTTACATCAGCCATCGTGACCATGACCCCGTTGACCGTAACCATGCCGACCGTATCGATCAGGAGGCTGTCACCGGTGAGGCTGGCTACCATACCGTTGAAGAGGCTATCGGCGGGCAGGGAATCGGCGACCACGTGGTACTTGAGGGCGGTAGCGAGGCTATCCGAGTTGTCTGGATTCGAGAAGTAAGCCAGGTCGTCCGCCGAAAGCATTTCGAAAGCGGCGTTGGAGGGGGCGAATACCGTAAAGGGGCCGGGGCCGGACAGCGTAGCGGTCAGGTCGGCCGCATCGAGCAGGGTCTCCAGGGTAGAGAGGGAGTCGGTGTCGGCGATAATGTCGGCGACGGTGTTCTGCGCCAGGAGCGATCCCCCGGTCAGGGAAAGGATCAGGGCAAGGAAAACGGGTAGTAGTCTTTTCATAATAAGTTGATTGAGGAAATGGGGCAACACGTGCCCGTAAGCGTGTATTAAGGCTTATCGAAATCCGTTGCCAATGGTTTAAAAAATTTCGCAGTAAATGGGGCTTAGTGGGTTAAAAAGGGGTTCTAGATGCGATTTATGCGGGTACTTATTGTTGGGGGTGTCAGGTGTCAGGTGTCAGGTGTCGGGTGTCGGGTGTCGGGTGTCGGGTGTCGGGTGTCGGGAATTTGGAGGCCATCATGGACCTGCTCAAGAAAGTGGACAGAGACTTCGCCTCAGGTTTGGCTGAAGAGTGATTGCATTTTTTGCTCGTAGGCCTGGCGTACCGTCAAGCCCCGTAACGTCGTATGGATCCGGTTGGTGTTGTACCAGCCTTCGATGTAGTCGAAGATCACGCTCCAGGCCTGGTGAGGATTATGGAACTCATGTCG
>JBGTHX010000439.1:0-2700 GCA_041746055.1 Lewinella sp.
TCGATCGCCGGAGCGGTGGAGCGCTATCCGAGCAGCTTCGCGGGGTGGGGGATGGTGCGGCTGCTGCTGCAGGCACCGCAGCGGGAACTGGTGGTGACCGGACCGGGAGCCGTGGAGGCCGCCCGCGAATTCTTGTCGGACTACCGACCCGGCCTGTTGATCCTGGCGTCGGCTCACGACCGCAACGAGATTCCCTTGTTCCGCAATCGTTACCTTTCGACACAACTCCGCTATTTTGTGTGCCAGAACCGCAGCTGCCATCTGCCGGTTGATACTGCCGAAGCCGCACGTGAACAACTGAACTGAATTCCATGACCCGCAAACTGTCGTACCTCGTTCTATTCCTGCTGCTGGGCGGGTACGCGGGTGCCCAGCAACTGGCGCAGTACAGCCTGTACTGGTTGGACCCGGTCCAGTTCAATCCGGCCTACGCCGGCCTCGACAACAGCCTGAGCGTGACGGGTACCTACCGGACGCAGTGGACCGGCCTCGACGGTCAGCCCAGCGGGCAGCGGCTCAGCGCCCACTTGCCGGTATACTTCCTCAGCAGCGGTTTCGGCGTCGAAGCAGAACGCGACCAGCTTGGTGCCCGCAGCCTCAACCGCTTCGGCGCCACCTGGAGTTACCAGCTGGTGACGCCACGGGCCGTGTGGTCGGTGGGCGTCTCAGGCCGCTACTACCAGATGAGCCTGGACGGCACTATACTGCGGACGCCGGACGGGGCGTATTCCGAGCCCAACTTCACCCACAACGACGATTTGCTTTCGACGGGCAACGAAAGCGCCGGCACGCTTACCTTTGCGGCCGGCCTATATTACCAGGCGGAGCGGCTCGAAGGCGGGCTTTCGGTGCGCAACTTTACGGAAAGCGTGTTAAAATACCCGGGCAGGGATTTCCCACTCAGCCGTCAGTACCACGCCTTCGTACGGACGCGTATCGACGTGCTGCGTTCCTGGGAGGTGATGCCGATGCTCTTTGCCGTGAGTGACGGGGTGCAGCACCAGTTGAGCGCGGGAGCGGTTGCGCGCTACGATGAGAACATATTCGCCGGTGCGGCCTACCGGGGTTACAATAATCAGACGACGGATGCGATTGTATTAATGGCCGGCATGAACCTGAGCGAGAAGATCACCCTGGCCTATGCCTTCGACCTTACGCTCTCCGACCTGCAGACGGTGCAGAACGGAAGCCACGAGATCACCCTGAAGTACAACCTCCGGCAACGAATTGGCGCCGGGGTGCCACCACCGATCATTTTCAACCCCCGTACCAAACAATGACCGGCTTTGTCGGCTTGACGCAAATAGAACGGCGTACTTTGTTAAAACTACCCTACCGTCCGACGATTCGATACTAAGCATGTTTTACCCTACGTTCCCCAAACATATACCCCTCCCCTCGAGCAAGAGGACAATTCCGGTTTTGCGCATGAAAAAGCACTTAAATACAATCCTGGCCGTAGCGATACTGGCCGTTACCCTTTCCAGCTGCGGCGGCGGCCGGGAAACCGGCGAACTCGTCGGCTCCCTTGATCGCCCGACCTGGAAGGGCGTGCAGCCCTACGGCATGGTATACGTTCCCTCCGGATTCGTCCACGTGGGTAACAGCGACCAGGACATCACCGGAACCTTTATCCAACGCCCCAAGGCCGTCACCATTAACGGCTTCTACATGGACGACACCGAGATCTCGAACAACGAGTACCGGCAGTTCATCGATTGGGTCCGCGACTCGATCGCTCACGTCATTCTGGGGGACGTCGACGAGAACGGAAACATCGACTGGGAAATCCCCATCGACTACGGTGACGAGACCCTCGCCGAACTCTACCTCGACGAAGCCTACGCCGGCCGCAAGCAGGCGAATACCAACCTCTACGAATACACCTACAGTGAAGTAGACTGGACGGAAGCCTCGCTGGCCCGCCCCCGCGGCCTCGACGGACAGGGTATTACCGACTACATCTCCGAGAAGACGGTCAATATCTACCCCGATACCCTGGTGTGGGTGCGCGACTTCGCCTACGCCTACAACGAGCCAATGGCTCGCGTCTACTTCAGCCACCCCGCCTACGATAACTACCCCGTAGTCGGCATCGACTGGCACATGGCCCGCGCCTTCAGCCACTGGCGGACGACCCTGTGGAACATGTACAACGAGAATGCCCTCATCGAGGACTTCCGCCTGCCCACCGAATACGAATTCGAGTACGCCGCCCGCGGTGGCAAAGAGAACGCTCCTTTCCCCTGGGGCGGACCTTACGCCCGCAACAGCAAGGGCTGTCTGCTCGCCAACTTCAAGCCCGGCCGCGGTAACTACGCCGACGACGGCGGTTCCTACACCGTACCCGTCGACGCTTACTACCCCAACGACTATGGCCTCTACAATATGGCCGGTAACGTAGCCGAGTGGACCATCACCGCCTTCCAGGAGAACGCCACCGGATTCATCCACGACTTCAACCCCGACATCCGCTACAACGCCAAGGACGATGATCCCATCTCCTATAAGCGCAAGGTGATCCGCGGCGGCAGCTGGAAAGACATCAGCTTCTACCTCCAGAACGGCACCCGGACCTTTGAATACCAGGACACCACCAAGTCCTACATCGGATTCCGCAACGTGATGTCCTTCACGGGCCGCTCCATCAACGACTTCTAGGCAACGCCACCCGGCGCTTACCATTAGCGGCCGCCCCCG
>JBGTHX010000440.1:0-1550 GCA_041746055.1 Lewinella sp.
CTGCAGGCCGTCGAAAGCACGACGGTAAGGGTCACCATCACCCACCCACGGGGTTGTACCGCCACCGACAGCCTCTTCCTGGCCGTGGAGCGGGGCGAGCCGCGGGTGTACGTGCCTAATGTCTTCAGCCCGAACGATGACGGCACGAATGACCGCTGGGTGCCCGGCTTCGGTCCTGACGTAGCACGCATCCTCGCGTGGCGGGTTTACGACCGCTGGGGCCACCTCGCCTGGGCCTTTGACCCGGAAGAGGGGGAACGCTGGGATGGCGGGGACGCGGGTGCCGGGGTATACCTCTACACCCTTTCCGTTGCCCTACTCGACGGGAGCACCGCGAGTTCGTCCGGGGAGGTTACGGTGGTCCGCTAGGTCTTGCTATCTTTGTGGCCCAATTGCCGCCCATGAAACCCGCCCGCCACGCGACCCACCTCCTGCCCCTTCTGCTGCTGATCTTCCTGGCCGCCGTCAGCCGCCTCCTGCCGCACTGGCCGAACTTCGGTCCCGTCGGCGCGATGGCGCTGTTCGGAGCAGCCAGCCTGGGCCGGAAGTGGATGGCCGTGCTGGTCCCCTTCGCCGCCCTCTACGTGAGCGACCTGCTACTGAATAACCTCCTGTACGCGGAGTACTACGATGGCTTCTTCTGGGGCTTCAATGCCTGGGTGTACGGCGGTTTCGCCCTCACCTTGCTGCTGGGCTTCGGCCTGCTGCGGGGCCGCAAGTTTAGCTGGCTGCGGATCGCCGGGGCCACGGGCGGCGCTACCCTGCTCTTCTTCCTAGTGACCAACTTCGGCGTCTGGCTCGGCTCGGCGGGCCTGTATCCGCACAATGGTACCGGACTGCTAGCCTGCTACGCCGCCGGTATCCCCTTTTTACTGAATAGCGCGTTGGGCAACGTTTTCTTCGCCGCCCTCCTCTTCGGCGGTGCCCGCTACCTGGCTCCCCGCCCGGCGGCCTCCCCCGCCCCGGAGCGCGCCTGAAACCCCCATCACCCTTGATCAGAAGGCTGACCCTACTCGCCCTGCTCCTCGCCGCGTTCTCCGGCACCCGCGTCCGCGCCCAGATCGTCAATATTGAGGACCAGCGCCGCGGCTTCGACACCATCGGCTGGTACGGCCGCGTCGACCTTGGGGGCAACCTCACCAAAAATAACAACCAGGTCCTCAGCCTGAACGGAACCGTGCGGGTCGACCGCAAGGGAAAGAAGGTGGCGCTGCTGGCCCTGGCCGACTACAAACTCGTGCAGGTGAGCGGCGACAACGCCCTGAATGCCGGCTTCGGCCACCTCCGTTACGCCTACTACCTCAGCGATAAGTGGCGCTGGGAAGCCTTTGGCCAGGTGCAGTACAACGAGCAGCTCCGCCTGAACGTCCGCACCCTGTTCGGCACCGGCCCGCGCTTCAAGTTGTTCAGCTTCGAACGCAACCGCCTGTACGTCGGCACCCTGTACATGTACGAATACGACGAGCTGGCGCAGGGGGAGATCATCTACCGGAACCACCGGCTGAGTTCCTACCTTAGTTTTAATCTGTACCCCTGGGAGACGGTGTCGG
>JBGTHX010000441.1:0-9009 GCA_041746055.1 Lewinella sp.
CGGAAATGAACCGGGTGCCGGAAAGCCGGGAGGAGATCCGCCGCATGGTGGGCATCGCCGAGGAGGAAAAGCTGGGCGACACCTACCAGGAGGCCCTGCAGTACCCGAGCCTTAATGTGCGAGGTCTCCGGGCCGGGTGGACCGGCAAGGAAGTGCGGACCCTGATCCCGGAGGAGGTCACGATCGAGATCGATATGCGGCTGGTGCCCGAGACGCCGGGGGAGCGGCAGGTCGGGCTGCTGCGGGAATTCATCGCCGCACGGGGCTACCGCTTCGTGGAAGGGGAGCCGACCGAGGAGGAACGACTGACTTACCCCAGGCTGATCGCCCTGGACTATCGGCTTGGCTCGGTGCCCTTCCGCACGGCGCTCGGTACCCCCATCGACCGCTGGCTGTCGGTGGCGGTAGTACGCGGGCTGGGGCAGGAGCCGGTACGGATGCGCACCACCGGCGGGTCGCAGCCAATGGGCCCCTTCGTGAACCTACTCGGGCTGCCGGCGGTGTCGCTGCGCATCCCCAATCCCGACAACAGTATCCACGCCCCTAATGAGAATATCCGACTCGGTAATTTCCGGGAGGGAATCATCGAATGCCTGGCCGTACTGACGGAGCCCGCCAGACCCTGAATGGGGTGCCCTCAGCGGACTAAATCGTAAAAGTTAGAGGCCTAAAACGAATTAGTTAGCCGTTTAAACCGATTGCACGAAGAAAATTTGCGTGCAGGTGGGGCCAAAGTTTGGTGTACGTTTTACCGCCTTCTATATTGGTGCGGGAAGCATATTGACAGTATGTTCCGAATTATCCCACCTTACCCAATTTTAAAGGCATGAACGCACCCACTAGTAAATTTCCTTTTTGTTTGGCGGGGTTGATGTCCCTGATGCTTTCTCTGCCGGCCGTAGGCCAGCAGCTGGGAGGTCCGGTGACATTGGCCGATCGAGGCCCTTCCGCTACTTACGCGATCCCCGCTGCCGCCCCGGTGGTCGAGCGGGTTATCACCGGTCAGGTGGTCGACGCCGGTACCGGTGAGACGCTGATCGGCGCGACCGTCCGCGTCAAGGACGGCACCACCGGCACGGTCACCGATATCGACGGTAACTTCAGCATTACGGTACCCGACGATGCCACCGCCCTGGTGTTCTCCTCGATCGGCTACACCGCCCAGGAGGTGCCAATCACCGCCGAGACGTATATGGTCGTACAGATGGCCACCGACGTAGAGTCCCTCTCCGAGGTCGTCGTGGTAGGGTACGGTACGCAGCGCAAGTCGGACGTTACCGGCGCTATTGGCGTCGTGAGCGCCGAGGAATTACTGAAGGCCCCCGTCACCAACGCGCTGCAGGGCCTGCAGGGCAAGGTGGCCGGCGTTAACGTCTTCCTGAACTCCGGTTCTCCCACGGGCAGCCCCCGGGTACTGATCCGGGGCCTCGGAACGATCAACTCCAACTCCTCGCCGCTTTACGTGGTGGACGGGGTAGTGATGGAGGATATCCAGTTCCTCAATCCCAACGACATTAAAAGCATGGAGGTGCTGAAGGATGCCTCGGCCACCGCCATCTACGGATCGCGGGGCGCCAACGGCGTCATCCTCGTGACCACCAAGCGCGGTCCCAACCAGGAGGGCATTGTGGTGGGCTACGACGGCTACGTTTCAGCCGGTACGCTCCGCAAAAAAATGGAGGTACTCAATGCCCAGGAATGGCTGGATGTTGTCCGCATCGGTATGGAGAACGCCCCCAAGTACCCCGGCGGGACCGACCCGGGCTTTACTACCGATAATCCCCTCTTCTTCGACGAGAACGGTAACCCGCTCTACGACACCGACTGGCAGGACGAGGTGACCCGCACGGCCATCTCCCACAGCCACCAGCTGTCGGTGCAGCAGCGCACGGGTAACTCCTCCTACGGCGTCTTCCTCAACTACACCGGTACGGAGGGTATTATGCTCAACAACTACCTCAACCGCATCTATGGTAAGGTGGCCTACGAGGGTACGCCCAAGGACTGGCTCACCTTCGGCTTCAACATCCTGACCAACGTCACTAAGGAGAACAGCTTCGAAGAAGGCGGCGGCGGCCAGTCGCCCCGGCGGACGATGATCGAGATGCCCGCCATCTTCCCCGTCCAGTTCCCCGACGGCACCTACTCCAAGAGCACCGACCTGGGCGGCAACTTCAACCTGGAGGCCATGGCCAACCCGGTACACGTGCTCGAGACCCAGGACCGCCTGGCCAAGCGCACCCAGCTCTTCGGTAACGCCTATCTGGTGTTCAACATCGCCGAGGGCCTCAACTTCCGGACCCAGTTCGGCTTCGACAACCACGAGCGGCTGTTCCAGAACTACAGCCCCCGCGACCTGATCAACATCTCCGCCCCCCTGGGCTACGCCAGCCAGAGCAACCAGCAGGTTAGCTACTGGCAGCAGGAGAACTACCTGAACTACTACAAGCTCATCGGCCCCCACAGCATCAGCGGGGTGGCGGGCTTCAGCTTCCAGAAGCGTAAGGACGAAAGCTTCGGTATTGGGGTACGCGGCTTCGCCGACGACTTCTTCCGCTTCAACAACCTCGGCGCGGCCAGCCAGCCCGAGGCCCCCGGCTCCGGCTACAGCGACTGGACAATGAACTCCTACTTCCTCCGCGGCAGCTACAGCTACAACGACCGCTACCTCCTGACCCTCACCGGTCGCGTGGACGGCTCCTCCCGCTTCGGCGCGGGCAATAAGTACGGCTGGTTCCCATCCATAGGCGTGGGCTGGGTGGTCTCCAACGAAGACTTCCTCAACGGCAACCCCGTCATTAACCAGCTGAAATTGCGCTCCAGTTTCGGTATCACCGGCAACACCGAGATCGGTTCCTACCAGTCGCTGGCCACCGTAGGCTCGGGTACCACGCTGATCAACGGACAGCGGGTCACCAGCACGGTGATCAACGGCCTGGCCAATCCCGACCTGCAGTGGGAGAAGACCCAGCAGTTTGACGTGGGCTTCAACCTGGCCCTGTTCAACTACCGGGTCAACCTGGAGATGGACTATTACTACAAGCTCACCACCGACCTGCTGCTGGCGCGCCCCCTGCCCCAGACCACCGGCTTCGGTTCGATCTTCGACAACATCGGCTCGGTGTCCAACCGCGGTATCGAAATGCTGCTCAGCACCCAGAACGTGACGACCACCAACTTCAGCTGGGGTTCCTCGCTGAACTTCAACTACAACAAGAACCGGATCGAGAAGCTGGGTGAGAACAACGAGGACATTGAGTCCGGCCCCTTCTGGGTATCGGGCAGCCAGACTATCCTGCGGGTGGGCGAGCCGCTGTCTTCCTTCTGGGGCTACCGCCGCCTGGGTACATGGGGTACCGACGAGGCCGACGCCGCCGCCGAAGTAGGCCGGATCCCCGGTGAGGCCAAGCGCACGACGGAGAAAGAGATCATCGGCCACGGTCTGCCCGCCGTAACGGGTAGCTTTATCAACAACTTTACCCTCGGTAATTTCGACCTGACCGTAGACCTGCAGTTCGTACTCGGTGCGGACATCATGCAGCAGTACTACCACTCGGTCGAGGACCGCTCGGGCATCGCCAGCGGACTGCGTACCATCCTCACCGAGGCCTGGACCCCCGAGAACCAGAACACCATGGTCCAGCAGATCCGCCACCAGGCCTGGGCCGGCCAGAACAGCGAAGTCGACGACCACTGGGTAGTGGACGGCTCCTACCTGCGCGGTAACGCCTTCACCCTGGGCTACAATATGCCGGGTAACGCCCTGGACCGGATCGGCCTGGGCAGTATGCGCCTGTACGTCAATGCCCAGAACCTCTTCGTGGTAAATTCAGACGAATTCCAGGGGCTCGACCCCGAGGCCACCTCGTGGGGCGGCAACCAGTGGGGACAGAACATCTTCTTCTTCCAGTACCCGCGCCCCCGCTCCTTCACCTTCGGCCTAAACCTCAAATTCTAAACAGCTATGAATTATATCAAACTAGCGGCGGTGCTGCTCCTGGGCGGGATGAGTTATTCCTGTTCCGACTTCCTCAAGGAGGAGCCCCGTAGCGTAGCCAGCCTCGACCAGTTCTTTACCGAACCTGCGCACGCCGAGAATGCGGTCAACGCGCTCTACCGCGACGGAGCCCCCGCCCTGTGGATGAACGGCGGTGTATACAATGGTAAGGATATCATGTACGGTCCCTACCTCTCGGGCTTCTTCGAGAACAACTACAAGGGACAGTACGCCTACATCGGCTTCGCGCAGCAGTTGCAGCTCAACGCCGTGAACTCCAACTCGATCCTCAATACCTACTGGTCGCAGATGTACCGCGAGATCAGCCGCGCCAACAACGCGATCAAGTACATCCCGTCCACCGAGGGCGTCAGTGAAGCGCAGGTGAACCGCCTGCTCGGTGAGGCCCGCTTTTTCCGGGCCTGGGCCTACTTCATGCTGGTGCGCCACTTCGGTGACGTGCCCCTGATCACCGAACCCTACGAGTCCACCAACGATATTTACCGCCCCCGCGCCACCTCGGCGGAGATCTACGACCTGATCGTGCAGGACCTTGAATTTGCCGTCAACTCCGCCGGATTGTCCAACGCCAACATGGTCAGCAACGGTTACCGGGTCTCCCGCCCCGCCGCCGCCGGCCTGCTGGCCGACGTGCAGTTGACCCGCAGCGGCTTCCCGGTCCAGAACGACAACTACGCCGCCGCCGCTACCGCGGCCCGGATCGTGATCAACAGTGGCAGCCACTCGCTGGCCCAGAATGGGGTGGATCCCAACACCGGCGAGGTAGATCCCGAGAACAGTGCCTACAATAAGATCCGTCGCCAGGAGGTGAACGCCACCGAATTCGTGTACCCCATCGAGTTCACCATCGGTATCTCCGGTTCCAGCTACCCCGAGTACACCTACCCGGTGACGCTGACCAGCCAGACCAACTACGGTATCACCAACCAGGCCTACGAGCCGCGTGACCAGTTCCTGGCGATGTACGATGATTCCCAGGACCTGCGGATCCAGAATAAGCAACTCTGGCACAATACCTATACCGACGAGGACGGCACCACCACCACCTTCCGCTTCCAGCCCTACCTGTGGCACGACGACGAGGCCCTCTTCGGCACCTCCAATCCGGCCAACTCCGAACTCGAAGTAGCCGCCTATACCTACGCCGAAGTGCTGCTGATCGCGGCCGAATCCATCGCCCGCTCCGAAGGGGTCACCGCCGAGGCCGTCGGCTACCTCACTCAGGTGCGCAGCCGCGCCTACTACATGATGTCTGCCGACGAGATCAGCGGCTCGCTCTCCGGGCTCTCCGTACAGGAATTCGTCGAGGAGGTCTGGGCCGAGCGCAACCGCGAACTGCCCCTGAACTTCAAGATCTGGTACGACATGCTCCGCACCCGGAAGTACCCGGAGGCCAGCAACGGACAGATCAACTTCGTGGACCTCATCGGCCACAAGAGCACCTGGGGGCCGGTCTTCGAGGAGAAATTCCTCCTGCTGCCGCTGCCCGACCAGGAACTGCAACGTAACGCCGAGCTGACCCAGAACCAGGGCTACACCGGATAAGCTACCCCCGCTTTTGACGCACCCGCATCCCGCGTACTTCCAAGGAGGTACGCGGGATGCTTCGTTTAAGGACCATCGCGGGCGGGTGAATCCTGTGAGCGGACGAGGGGAGTACACCTGTATAAAAAGCTACTTCAATTCTCCCGATCCCTTTCTCTGCTGGTGCTGCTCCATTTCGGGCACTCCCTGACCGCTCAGGTTAGTCCGGTTACCGGTCTGGCAGCCGTCGGTTATGACCAACACATCGAAGTGCACTGGAAAAAGACCGGAACCGGAACCGCGGACAGTGTACGCGTCTACGGTGCGACGGACGGTGGCGACTTCACCCTTCGGGGTACCGTGAGCAACGCAGGCTTCGGGGCCAAGCGCCGCTTCGTCGATTTCCTCGGCGATTTCGGGGTGACCGGCCGGTACTACGCAAGCTAACGGACGTGGGGGGACGCAGGGAAATGCCGGTCAGGCTCTACCTTGGGTTCCCCTTATTCTCAAATTTATGCAACCCTGGCTCCTTCTTATCCTGTCCCTGGTCGCCTGCCGACCCGTGGCCGCACAGGATGCCGGTGGAGCGGAATACGGATCGCTGACCCCCCGCGTACGCAGTTTCTCGGAGGTCGACTACGGGGGGGAGAACCAGAACTGGGACCTTACCCAGTCTCCGGAAGGGGTCCTCTACGTAGCCAATTCCGGTGGGGTGCTTCGCTTTGACGGCCTCAACTGGAGCCTGCACCAGCTTCCTTCCCGGCCCACCGTACGGGCGGTCGCCTTTGCGGATAACCGGCTGTACGTCGGGGGCTACGGAGAGTTCGGGTACTTCCGCCACCGGGCGGGCCGGCTGGGCGCGTACGTCTCCCTGTCGGCCCGATTACCGGCCCGCGAACGCGGGGAGGAGATCTGGAACATCGAGCCGCTCGCTGACGGGACGGTAGCCTTTCAGTCGTTCAGCCACCTGTACTGGCTGGCAGGAGACAGCCTGCGCACCGAGCAGCCCGGCAGTATCATGTTCGCCCACGGCGCGGGTGACCGGCTGCTGCTACCCCTGACGGGCCAGGGCATTCTGGCGGGTTCGGCGGATTCGCCGCTGGTACTCCTGCCCGCCAGCGACCCCGGCGGCCGCCCGATCGTCGGGCTGGCGGGGTCGGGGGAAGATCCTCTGGTGGCTACGGAAGATCGCATTTATCGCTACCACGACCGGCGCTTGCAGCCCTGGTCGGCCGAGGCCGATCGTCTGCTGGCCGGTCATCAGATCAACCGCCTTACCAGCCTGAGCGGGGGGGAGGTAGCCGTGGGGACCATCGTCAACGGCGTCTACGTCTTTACAGCCGGTGGCGGGCTGAGCTATCACCTCAGCTTTGGCAATGGGTTGGGTAACAATACCGTGCTGGCCCTATTCGAGGATCGCAGCGGAAACCTCTGGGCGGGGCTGGATCGCGGTCTCGACCTCATCGTCCGCCGGGAGCCCCTACGCTTTTACCAGCCGGGTACCCAGCCCATCGGAGCGGTATACGCCGCCGCGCACTACGGGGCGGATTTCTACCTGGGCACCAACCAGGGACTCTACCGCTACGACCGGGGCGCGGAGCGCTTCATGCTGGTGGGGGGCACGGCCGGGCAGGTATGGGAATTGCGGCCGACCCCCTACGGATTGCTGTGCGGCCACAACGATGGTACCTACCTGGTGGACGCCGGCCGGGCCCGCAAGATCTCGAACCGCTCGGGAGGCTGGCAGACGCTGTTCCTGCCGGGCGACAGCAGCCGGGTGCTGCAGGCTACGTACACGGGACTGAGCTTGCTTGACCTGGGCGGGGACGCAGGTGCGGAGGTCCGTCTGGAAGGGCTGCTGGCCCCCATCCGCTACATCGCCTGGACGGGGGACCGCGAACTGCTGGCCCTGCACGGAGCAAGGGGGGCTTTCCGTATCACCCTCTCCGAAGACTGGAGCCGCCTCACCCGGATCGACACGATCTCCGCTCCCGAACTGGTGCGCCCCCAGCTGGCGCGCTTTGGTGACAGCCTGCTAGTAGAGACGGACGAAGGCGTATACCACTACCTCGACGGTAGCCTGGACCGGCTCGGCAGTTTCCGGGGAGTGACCCTGTCGGCGGCCACTTACGTACTGCCCGGCAGCGGGGAGTGGTTCCTGGTCACCCCCGACCGGGTGACGGTGTACGAGGGTTCCGGACGGCTCGATGCCTACGCTCTGCGGCTGCGACGAAGCTATCCCTACCTCACCCCGCTGGGTGACAGCGTCTACCTGTTCGGACTGGAGGACGGTTTTGCGACCTACCGGCCGGTGCCCGCTACCGATCCGGAGCTACGCCTGAATCTCAGGGCTGAAAACGAGTCTCGCTGGAGGGGAGGCAGCGGATCGTCGGTGGTCCCTTACCTGGATAACGACCTGCGTTTCACCTATAATCTGCCCGTCCTGGACCGTGAGGTCACCTACCGGTCACGGTTGGAGGGATTTAGCGGGGAGTGGTCGGAATGGTCGGAGCGGGGCAGCCGGGAATTCACCAACCTGCCCGAAGGTCACTACCGCTTCGAGGTGGAGGCGGACTGGTACGGGGCCTCCGCCGGACTGTCGTTTAGCGTGCTACCGCCCTGGTACCGCTCGGTCTGGGCCTACCTCGCCTACGCCGGGTTGGTCCTGGGCGCCTTGTACCTGCTCTACCGCGAGCACCGCAAGCAGTTGCTGGTGCAGGCGCGGCAACTGGAGGCTGTGCGGCAGCGGCAGCTGCAGCGGCAGCGGATCGAGACCCGAAACGAAAAACTGGAGGCCGACAACCTCCGCAAGAGCCGGGAACTCGCCAATACCACCCTTACGCTGGCCAAGAAAAATGAAATGCTGCTGGACCTGAAGGAGGAGCTCAGCCACGCGCGACCCACCACCGGCCGGGACGCGCAAAAGCTGCTCCACCTCATCGACCGGAACCTCAATAGCGAGGAGGACTGGGCGATCTTTGAATCCCACTTCAACGAGGTGCACGAGGAATTCCTCAAACGGCTCCGGCACCTCCATCCCGACCTTACCCCGGGCGACCTTCGCCTGGCGGCCTACCTGCGGATGAATCTCCCCTCCAAGGACATCGCGCCGCTGCTCCACATTTCCATCCGGGGCGTGGAGAACAAGCGCTATCGGTTGCGTAAGAAACTGGACCTCGAGTCCAACGATAACCTGAATGGCTATCTGCAGCAGTTGTGATGATTTAATTCACATGGCGTAGTCGTGGTGTGGTAAATTATTAGGATTAATAAGCCTTTTGGGAGAACCTTGGTGAGGAAAACGCGGATTATATTCTGCACACTTTACGCTAAGTCGACCCTACATGCTGAAACCTTTACCTCACCTTCCCTGCTTCGCGACCCTGTTACTGACCCTTCTGTGTGCCGGTAGCCTGGCCGCGCAGGCCGGCCCGGTAGAGGGGCTGGCGGCCGTGGCCTACGATCAC
>JBGTHX010000442.1:0-7128 GCA_041746055.1 Lewinella sp.
GGGGGTGGCCGCCAGGGTTTGCAGGTCATGGATGCCGGCTTCCTTCAGGACTTCCGCGATCTGATCGTCGATGCCCGCTACCACCTGCAGGCCGGAAGAAGCCGGTGCCGCAACGGCCAGTTTTCTGGCCTGTCCGATCCAGTCTTCCTCACGCATCAACTGGGCGGCGTAGCCGATGCGGGCGGCGTAATCTTCCAGCTCGGCGTCCTTCCAGTCGGCGATCTGCGCGAAGGTGGTAATTCCGATCTCATGGAGCTTGCGTTGGTTGAAGGGACCGATGGAGCGGATACGGGTGAGGTCGTCGTGGTGGGTACGGAGCTCGGCGAAGCTTTCCCCGATGCGTACCTCATGGCGGGGCCGGCCGAGGTCCAGCACGGGTTCCTCTTCGTCTTCCGGATCGAGCCGGGACAGGCGGGTTTCCAGCGCGAGCAATCTTTCCTCCAGCGAACGCGTGGATTCGGTACGTGTACCCGGCAGCAACTGCTCGTTGCGGGTCTTGAGGCCGATGACCTGGTCATTGAGGTCTTCAATGGTCGTGGCGTAGCTTTGGTTGGTGGCGTTGAGCTGCTCGTTGACGGCGCGCTGCCTTTCCAGCTCGCCCTGGACATTTTGCAGGCTGCCGCGGGTTTCCCGGAGTTGTACCAGGCTATCATCCTTTTCGGTGGTACTGGCAATGAGCTCCCGGGCCAGTTTCTTCTGTTCCTCGTCGGCTTCGGCGAGTTTGCGCTGGAGGGCTTCCCGCTCTGCCTCCTTCTTACGGGCGCGGCTGCGGAACTGGGCCGTCTTACGCTTCTGGATCAGCCAGCCCAGTAGCAGGCCGAGGGTGAAGAGCAGCAGGCCGGATATGGCAAAAAGGAGCAGGTATTCGACGGGCAGGGTCGCCAGAAAGTCGAAGAACTCTTGGAGCAACGGCATAGGGGGGTCCTGGGTGGTACCCGGGAAAGATAAGTCTCCGAATCCTAGAACGGGATATCGTCGTCGGTATTCATCTTACTGGGCAGGGTACCGCCGCCGTAGGGTTGCTGGCCCGGCACGGAGGTGATGGCATTGGCGGGCAGCATATCGAAGTCGGCATCCTCGAGGTCGCCGAAGCGGGCGAAGTCGCTGTCGAAGCGCAGCCGAATGTCGCGGGCTTCGCCGTGGCGGTTCTTGCCTACGATCACTTCGGCTACGCCGGCGAGGCTGTTGCCCTGCTCGTCTTCGGTGATCTTGTAGTATTCCGGGCGGTAGAGGAACATGACCATGTCGGCGTCTTGCTCGATGCTACCGGATTCTCGTAAGTCACTGAGTTGCGGGCGCTTATCACCACCCCGGGTCTCCACGGCACGACTGAGCTGGGACAGGGCGATTACCGGCACTTCCAGTTCCTTGGCCAGGCCCTTGAGTCCGCGGCTGATGGCGGATACCTCCTGTTCGCGGTTGCCGCCCTTGTTGGACTCCCCGGTGCCGGACATCAGCTGCAGGTAGTCGATGATTACCATGCTGATCCCCTTTTCGAGCTTCAGGCGGCGGCACTTGGCGCGCAGTTCGAAGACGTTGATGCCCGGGGTATCATCGATGTAGATGGGGGCTTCGCCGATGTGGTTCATGGCGTTGACCAGGCGGGTCCACTCGTCGTCGGTGAACTTACCGTTACGCATCTTTTGTCCGTTCACCTCGGCGTCCTGGCTGAAGATCCGGCCGGCCAGCTGGGCGGCGCTCATCTCCAGGCTGAAGATGGCTACCCCGTGGCCGTGCTCGGCGGCGGCGTTGCGGGCCATGGAGAGCACGAAACTGGTCTTACCCATGGCGGGGCGGGCCGCTACGATGATGAGGTCCGAACGCTGCAGTCCGGAGGTGAGGCGGTCCAGCTCGGTGAAGCCCGTGGGGACGCCGGTCATGCCGTCCTTGCGTTCGCGGAGCATCGTGAGCTGGTCGAGCAGCTGGTTGGCCAGCATGCCCATATCGGCCACCTGCTTGCCCATGTTGCGCTCGGTGATCTCGAAGACGAAGTTGCCCGCCTTGTCGAGGAGGTCGAGCACGTCGGTGCTGTCTTCGTAGGCGTCGCGGATGATCTCGGTGCTGGTACGAATGAGTTCGCGCTGGATGAACTTCTCAGTCACGATCCGAGCGTGGTACTCGATGTTGGCCGAGCTGGTCACCTTACCGGACAGCTGAGCGAGGTAGGCCGGGCCGCCCACTACTTCGAGTTCCTCGTGCTTGCGCAGGTCCTCCATCACCATCAGCAGGTCGATCGGCTGGCTGCGCTCGAAGAGGCGGCGCATGCTCCGGTAGATGGCCTGGTGGGCCGGGCGGTAGAAGGATTCCGGCGAGATGATGTCGAGCACCTTCGTCATCGCCTCCTTCTCGATCAGGATAGCGGAGAGGATGGCCTCCTCCAGGTCAGGCGCCTGCGGCGGAAGCTTACTGTAGGCCGGCAAATTCGCCTCCTCCAGCCGGTTGCGGTTGGTGTACGAGAGGGCCATGGCACCCGTGCCGTTCGCCCTTCTTTCCAGTTTTTTGTCCTTCGCCATCTTCCCGTAAAGGTAGTCCTGATTTCTAACAATTTGTTGTGGAAAAGGATGTGGAGAACGCAATTGTCTTGTGGAGAACGTCCTCCTTTATTCACATTATTGGAGGCCGATTTTCTGGTTGTCGACCGTTTTATCGGTAAGGGCGGGGGTGAATGAGCCGATGGGCCCGCACGACAGTTGCCCCTTGCCGCGTACCGGCTGCGCAGCAGCCATCCGCGCTAATCCGTGAAACCAATCTGCGCAATCTGTGGTAACAAAAACCCTCGCACAGCCTGCCACCAGCACCCGCCCCGACAGTTATTCCCCCTTACCGTATTCCCCCATCGGCACCTCACTCACCTCCAGCATCTCGAAGGGCTCCCAGGTGACCCCGGGCGCAAGCCCTTTCCGGTAAGCCTGGTGCACGCGGTGGATATCCGTATTCATCTGCCGGCAGGTGTCCACCATGAGCTTGTTGTGGCCGCGGATGGTGGCCATGTCCACGTAGCGGTAAGTGCGGCTGGTGTGGCGGTCGCCACTCTGGAACATGGCGTCGACCATCAGGGGGTAGACCCCCTGCCGCTGGTAGTCCTGCGCGATGCCGAAGGCGATGCCCTTGCAGTTGCGCGGTTGTTGCTGGAACTTGAGGCGGTACAGGAATTTGGGCAGCCCGATCCAGTTCAGCTTGCCGTTCACGCCACCCAGGAAGCAGTTGATGTCGGGGATGAGGCCCGCCAGACCGATCGGGCGCCCCTCCTTATTGTAGGCGATGCACGTGAGGTGGGGATCCATGATGGGCTTCATCTGCTGGAAGGTGGGGTAGATGTCATCCCCCGTCAGCGGCTTGAAGTAGGGCCAGTGGTTGAAGGCCGCGTTGTAGGCCTCGGCGAAGTCTTCGGCCCCCCTGCGGAGGTTGTTGGCGTGGATCTGCTCGGTGTACAGGCCGTAGCGCTCCCGCACCCGCGCGGCCAGCTTACCCAGCCGCTCGCCGGGGAATTCCGAGACCACCCCCCGCATCGTGAGGCACTGCTCGTGCGGCCGGTAGCCCCGCTCCTCGAAAAAGGTCCGGTAATAGGGGGGGTTGTACGTCTCCTGGTAGATCGGCCGGTACCACCCCCGCACCAGCAGCCCCCAGAATTTATCGCGCTCCCCGAAGTTGACGGGTCCGTCGACGGCGTCCAGGCCCATCGCGCGCAGCCAGTCCTCGGCGGCGGTGAAGAGCCGGTCGGCCACTTCACCCACCTCAATCGCCTCGAAGAAGCCGATGCCCCCCACCGGCAGGTCCAGCTGCTTATTGCGCTCCACGTCCACGAAGGCGGCGATGCGGCCCACGGGACGGCCGCCGTCCTTCACCACCCAGCGGCGCAGGTTGTCGCCCGTGCAGGCGGGGTTCTTTTCACTCAGGATACCCTCGATGTCGCTGCGCAGGGGATAGACGTACTGGGGATTTCCGGCGTAGACGGTGTCGAGCACCGCGTGCCAGTCGTTCCAGTCGGTGGTTTCCGCGATTCGGTAGTCGGCCATGGCCGCAAAGGTAGCAACTGGTCTAGCGGAACACGTCGTCGAGCTGGATATCGTCGATCGCCTCGGTGCCCTCCTGGTGGAGCACGGAAATGTCGCCCGTGGTTTCCAATACCACGGCCATCACCTGGCTGAGGCGGAGCACGTTCGCCTCCCGCAGTTTGGCGATGAGGTCCGACTGGCTTACGTTGGTGCGCTTCAGGTTGTCGTGGAGGATCTTAGAGCCGTCCATGAGCAGCACCGGCTTGTTCTCGGCAAAATCCTCGAAGGCGTCGCTCTTGAGTTTCACCGAGGTATACAGCTGCTGAAAAACCAGGATGGTACCCAGGGCCACTGCGCCCTTAAGGATGGACGTTTCCGTGCCCATGACCACTCCGGCGAGAATGGAGCCGATGGCGATGGTGGTCGCGAAGTCGAAACTCGACATTTTCGCAAAGGTCCGCAGGCCGGCCATGCGTACGTATACAATGATGATCGTAAAAATCGCCACGGTGGTGACGCTCGTTTTCCAGAGCACGTCCCACGGTGCGGTCAGCCAGTTTTCCATGTCTTTAATGGGTCTATCGCCGTAATGCCCCCCGATGTTTGCCTAGCGGCCTTTCCAGGCGGTATATCCGCCCTCCAGGTTGTACGTTTTCTTGAAACCGGCCTCCGACATCAACTCACAAGTCTGGCTGCTGCGGCCCCCGCTGGCGCAGTAGACCAGGTAGGTGGGTTCGCGATCCAGGGCAGCCACCTTGGCGGCGAAGTCGGGGTCGCGGAAGTCGAGCTCCACGGCACCGTCAATCTTGCCGCCGGCCACTTCGCCGGGGGTGCGGACGTCCAGGATCACCACGTTCCCGTCCTGCATCCGGGCGGCGAATTCGTCCGGGCTGAGGTTCTGGTAGGCGGGCGGGGCCGCGGGTGCCGGGCTTTCCGACGGGGCGCCGGACTCACCGCCCGATTGGGCGCAGGCCGCGGTGGACAGCAGCAAAAACAGGATCAGGTACTTCATGGCTGGTAGGCGTTGATGCCGCCGTCGAGGTGGACGAGCTTCTTAAGGCCGGCGTTCTTCATCAGGGTGCAGGCGCGTACACTGCGGCGACCGCTGCGGCAGTAGACCAGGTAGGTCTTGTCACGGTCCAGCCCCTCCATCTCCTCGAGGAAGTGCTCGCCCAGGTAGTTGATGTTGCGGGCCCCGTCGAGGTGGTACTCCGCATATTCCTGCTCGTTGCGCACGTCCAGCAACGTACCCGGCTCGGCCGCGGACCGCAGGCGGTCGAATTCCTTTGGGCCCACGTTGGTCAGCTCCTGCTTGAGCAGTTGCCAGCGGGGAATGGGGCAGGAAGGGGGGGATTCTGGCACGGTAAGCTTATTTTGGTGCGTAAGCATAAAGATAACGGATGAAGACAGTCACCGGCTTAGCCGCGATCGCAATCTTTTGGTGGACGTCTTGCGGGGCCGTACGGGACCATGACGGAATAAGCCTCCACGCACTGGAAGACGGGTTGACCATTCGCGTCGACGGACGGGCGGTGCTCACCTATGCCATTGCCCCGCAACTGCCGCAGTATCGTTTTGCGGACAGCCTGCCGGAGCACTATACCCGCAGCGGATTTATCCACCCGGTCTACAGTCCAGACGGCCATACGGTGACCGACGATTTCCCGGTGGGCCACTCCCATCAGCACGGCATCTTTACCGCGTGGACAAGCAGTACGTTTCGTGGTGCGCCCATCGATTTCTGGAACCAGCACAAGGAATTGGGTACGGTTCGCCACGTCGAAATGCTGGAAACCTTCGATACGGCCGGTATGGCGGGCTTTCGGGCCCGACTCGAACACGTCAGCCTGGAGCACGGTCCCATACTCAGCGAAGACTGGCACGTGCGGGTCTACGATCATTCCGCCCCCTACGTCTGGGACCTCCGCAGCGAACAGACCAACGTGACCGATGACACCTTGTACCTGAACCCGTACACCTACGGTGGCCTGGGCATCCGTGGCAGTGCGGAGTGGAATACCGCCGATACCGCCGCTTTCTACGGGGAGGCCCGCTTCCTTACCAGTGCGGGCAGGGATCGGGAAACCAGCAACCACACCCGTCCGGAATGGACCGCGATATACGGCCCCCTTACGGCTAAGGACGGTACCGCTGCCGCCGGCCTGGCCGTAGTGCCCCACCCCGAGAACTTCCGGGCGCCGCAGTTCGTGCGGGTACATCCGGATATGCCCTACCTTTCGGTGACGCCGGTGGTGGAGGAGGGATTTTCGATCCCCCCGGGCGGCACCTACGTCTCCCGCTACCGCTTTGTAGTCTTCGACGGCGAGCCGTCGGGCATCGACCTGGCGGAATTCGGGTGGGGGCGCTACCCGGCGCGCGGCATTCGTTAACTCGCTGACATGCACGAACAGGCGATAAGGCGGGTCATTCTTCTCGGCACCGTGGCCATCCTCGGCATCATCGGTATGCAGACCTACTGGGTGGCCACCACCTGGAACCTGAACGACACCGAATTCAGCCAGAAGGCCCAGCTGGCGCTCTATGGGGTGGCCCGGCAGCTGGCTGCGGAGAACGACGCCGCCCTGCCGAAGCGCGACATCGTGCGGCAGCGCAGCAGCAACTACTTCATCGTCAATACCGAGAGCGAGATCGACGCCCAGCGCCTGGAGTACCTCATGCAGCAGGAACTGCAGCGGCTGCGGCTGGACATCGACTTCGAGTATGCCATCTTCGACTGCTCCACCAACGAGATGGCCTACGGTGGCTACTGCTACGCCGACGTGGAGCAGCGGCCAGACGATGGACCCGTCGCCGGCAGCCTCCTGCCGCCCGACGAAAATCTCCTCTACTACTTCGGCGTCAAGTTCCCGACGCGCATCGGCTACATCTGGCGGAAGATGCAGCTCGTGGTCTTTCTTTCCGTGATCCTGCTGCTCACGGTGGCCTTCTTCGCCTACTCCCTGGTGGTAATCCTGCGGCAGCGCCGCCTGGCCACGATGCAGAAGGAATTTATCGACAACATGACGCACGAGTTCAAAACGCCGCTTTCCACGATCCGGATCGCCGCCAACGTCTTCGCCCGCGACAGCCGCGTAGCCGGCGACCCCCGGCTGGCGCGCTACGCCCGCCTCAT
>JBGTHX010000443.1:0-5870 GCA_041746055.1 Lewinella sp.
GTCGCCGTGGGCGTTGATGCGCATCGCCGGCACGCCAAGTCGGTCGGCCGCGGCCAGCCACTCGAGGTGCTGGGCTACGGCCTGGTCGCGTTCGGCGGCGTCGGAGGCACCGAGGTTGCCGGCTCCGTCGATGAGCAGCATGGTCAGTTGCACGTCCGCCGCGTCAGCCGCCTGCCGCAGGCTATCGAGAAAGTCAGTATTGCCGGCCTCGTCGCGGAAGAACTGGTTCACCAGTTCCACGCCGGCAAAGCCCATCTCCCCGGCGGTCTTCAGAAAATCGAAGTTGTCCATCTCCCCGGCGAACAGCGCCTGGTGAAAGGACCACTGCCCCAGGGAGTAGCGCGGACCGGAAGATTCGGCGGTCGAAGGCGAGGTTTCCGGTTCGGTGGTGGTACAGGCCGCCAGCAGGAGCAGCAGGACGAGGTAGCGCATGAGTGTAGTTTGACGGGAAGATAAGCTACGCCCGGCCGTCGCTAGCGATGGGCCGGAAAGCGGTTTTCGAGCAGCAGCACGTCCGTCTTCGTTTGCTCCCACCGCCGCCGTCCCCGTCGTAGTCCCCGCCTCCAGGATTAGCCACCGGCCTTCGCCGGCCAGCGGGCGCGGCCGACCGTCGGAAAGCAGCTACTTTTGCCACGCCCCCAAACACCCGACCTATGATGCTCTCCCTTCTCGGCTCCCTCGCCGCCTTCCTGACTACGGCCGCCTTCGTGCCCCAGGCCTACAAGTCGATCCGGTACCGGGCTACTGAGGATCTCTCCCTGGCCACCTTCTCGATGCTGTTCCTGGGTACCCTGCTGTGGTTGGTGTACGGCTTCTACCTCGGGGACTTCCCCATCATGATCGCCAATGCGATCACGGCCGCGCTCGCGGGTGTCATTCTTACGATCAAGGTCCGGGCCGTCCCCCGCTAAATTTCGCCTTATGCAAACCGTCCGCACCATCGCCTTCGACGCCGACGACACCCTCTGGGTCAACGAACCCTTCTTCCGGGAAGCGGAGCACCAATTTTGCGAATTGCTGGGCGACTACCTGTCCGCCGATGCGGTCGACGCCGCCCTGTTCGCCACCGAGATAGGTAACCTGCCGCTCTACGGCTACGGGGTCAAGGCCTTCACCCTGTCCATGGTGGAAACCATCGTCGCCGTCACCGGCGCCACGGCCCCCCTCGGTCTCGTGCACCGGGCCCTCGAAATCGGTAAGGCGATGCTGGAAAAGCCGGTCGAACTCCTCGACGGGGTAGCCGCTACGCTCGAGCGCCTCAGCCCCCGCTACCGTCTGGTGCTGGCTACCAAGGGGGACCTGCTCGACCAGGAGCGGAAACTGGAGAAGTCCGGCCTCGGGCGCCACTTCCACCACATCGAGGTGATGAGCGACAAGCGCATGGCGAATTACCGTCGCCTCATCGGCCACCTCGACTGCCGGCCCGATGAGTTCCTGATGGTGGGCAATAGCGTGAAGTCCGACATCCTGCCCGTCCTCGAGCTCGGCGGGTACGCCCTGCACGTGCCCTTTCACACCACCTGGGCCCACGAGGTGGCCGACCTCGAAGACGCCCATCCCCGCTGCCTGACCGCCGATTCGGTGGCTGAAATATTTGACCTGTTGCCGTGAAAAAACTGGACCTGACCACCTGGCCGCGCCGCGAGCACTTTGACTTCTTCCGGGGCTTCGACGAGCCCTTCTTCGGACTGACCGTGCGCATCGATGCCACCGCCGCGCTGGCGCGCAGCCGGCGGGAGGGCCACTCCTTCTTCCTGGATTACCTCCACAAGTGCCTGCTGGCCGTAAACGCCGTGGAGGAGTTTCGCTACCGCATCCGCGGAGAGGAAGTGGTGATCCTGGATGCCGTGCACGCTTCGGCCACCATCGGGCGGGCGGACGGCACCTTTGACTTTTCGCTCATCCCCTTCGCGGTCTCCCTGGACGAATTCGCGGCCGGCGCCCGGGCCGAGATCGACCGCATCCGTGCCGGTTCGGGCCTGAACCCGGGTGTGGCCGGCGACGATGTCATCCACTTCAGCTCCGTGCCGTGGCTGGACTTCACCGGACTCAGCCACGCGCGGGTTTACGGACGGGCCGACAGTTGTCCGAAGATCTCGGTCGGCAAGGTCACCGGTCGCGAGGGCGATTGGGGCATGCCCGTGTCCATCCACGGCCACCACGCCCTGCTGGACGGGCGGCAGGTGGGGCACTTCCTGGACGCTTTTCAGCAATTACTGGACGGCTCAGCGTTTCCCCTGCCGCGTCAGGAAGCGAAACAGGAAGTAGAGCAGCGCCCCGAAGGTGGCGACCGGAATGAGGAAGAGGACGGCCTCTGCTAGGGTCAGGTGCATGCGGAGGTAAGCCGCGTACGGCCCCATTTGTTGTGGGAAAGCAGGTCGGCGGACCGTTAACGGAAGGTCAAAGCCGCGCCGTCGGGGCACCGAAGCAAAGGGACGCGCGTTAGGGAAGGGAAGCCCCTCTTCGTCATGTCCCGAATGCTCCTACCGGCTCTGTTCCTTCTTTTCGGCCTGTCGCTGGGGGCGAGTCCCGATACCCTGCGCGCGCCACTCACCATCCACGATATCCAGCAGCTGCCCGATACCACCTTCCGCGTCGCCTTCCACTTCGTGGCCCTGCCCGACGGCCGCAACTTCGTCAGCGACCCCGCCGACACCCTGCTGGCGGCCCACGGCAACAACGAGAAACTACGCGCCGACGTCCTGATGGGCTACCTCCTGCGGGAGCTCAACGGCCGCTACAAGACCGCCCTGCTCGATTATCCTGGCAGCCGCGATACCAAGATCCGGTTTACCCTGGCCGGGGGACGCGAACACCCGCTTGGGAGCGCCTATTTTTACCGCCACGACGAGCGGCCGGTACCCGTGCCCGGTGCCTTCAACGTCATTTTCACCGCCCACCGCGGGCGCACCGACGGCGCCACCAACGGGGTGGGGAGCCGCACCATCTACATCTACAACCGGCTGCAGGCCTACCTGAAGGGGAGCGTGGACACCTGGACCCCCGCCCGCACCATCGGCCACGAGATCGGCCACGCCTTCGGACTGGACCATACCTTTAAGTGCGATAACCCCTGCGCCGGTCAGGGCTTCGATCCGCTGGAGGAGTGCCACGGCGATTGCGTGAACAACAACTCGGGCAGCGGGCAGATCAACTGCTACGGCGGCAGCCAGCGGGAGCTCATGATGGGCTACGGCTCCCAGCTTTTCCTTACCCCCTGCGAGGTGGAGACGATCTGGAACCACCTGCTGCCGGCCCCCCGGCCGTAAGATTTCTGACCGGAATCATCAGGTGTGGGGAGGCCGGCCGTGGAAGGGACCGGCTACTTTTGGGGTGCCTTTCGTCAGGAACACACTATGAAAACATCCCACACCCTTCTCCTTTCCCTTTTGCTCCTTACCCTCACCGCCCGGCTTTCCGGTCAGTCGTTTCCGGGTTTCAACCTGGATAACTACGCCGGCATCCCCGGCCTGTTGCTCAACCCCGCCAACGCCGCCGGCGGCCCCGTGGGCTTCGAGATCCACCTCGCTTCGGGCTCCGCCGGTTTTGAGAACGACTACACCGCCCTGGGTAAGTTTGGCGACTACGACCTGGAAACGCTGGACTGGGACAGCGACTTCGTGCGTAATCCCAAACCCGACAACTCCCTGTACCTGAACACCGATGTCGTGGGGCCATCCCTATTCTTCGGTCTGGGCCGGAAGGCCGGTCTCGGGCTGGTCACCCGGCTGCGCTCCCTGTATGACATGCGGAACTTCGACGGCCGGATGCTGGAGGGCATACAGAACGAATTTCAGGACCTGTCGGGCTTTTCCACGACCTTCGAGGGCTTCGGATCCAACACCCACGTTTGGGGGGAGATCTCCGCCGTGCTGGGGGTGGTGCTCCTCGACCGGGGCGGCGTTACCCTCAAAGGCGGTGTCTCGGTAAAGCACCTGACCGGCGTGGGCGGTACCTACGCTTACAGCGACCGGGTCGAGGTGGACTACGTCACGGAAACGGACCACCTGCGCACGGGCGGAGACATCACCTATGGCTCGTTCGGACTGGGTGACGACATAGAGCTTGACCCCAGTTATTTCCGGGAGGCCGCAGGTTCGGGCTTCGGCTTTGACCTCGGCCTCGCCCTGGAGTGGCGGCCCGGCGTGGCGCGCGACTCCGTCTATACGCCCTACCGCCTTAAGGTGGCGGCTTCACTGGTCGACCTCGGGGCGGTCACCTATCCCGACGTGCTGCGTACAAACTACCTCCTGGACGGATCGGTACCCGTGTCGGATGTGGAAGGGTCCACCCTGGGGTACATCCTGGAGGACTACTACGACGGCGCCGGACAAGTGGAGGAGCTGAGCTTCGGCCTTCCCACCACGCTCTACCTGCACGTCGACTACCGCCTGGCGGGCAAGCTCTACGTGAGCGCGCTGTCCGCTACCGCCCTGGCCGGTAACGGAACCGCTCCCGGCAACCGCATCCGCAACGCCCTCACCGTAGCCCCCCGCCTGGAGACCAAGTGGCTCGGCCTCTACGCACCCGTCCGGTTCGGGGGCGAGCAGGGTACCGCCCTTGGCGTCGGCGTGCGGCTGGGCTTCGTCACCCTCGGCTCCGGCACCCTCGTTTCTCATTTGCTTAGTGATACCAATTACGCCCTGGATGCCTACGCCAGTATCCGGATTCCCTTCCTCCGCCGCCATGCCAAGCGGGGAAATAAAATTCCGGCCGAAGGCCCTAAGGGAGGGTAACCTTCGTGCGTCTGCCGGGATGAACGGGGGAACTCCTTCTACTGCACACACCATGAACACCACCCAGTACCGCCAGGCTCCCAAATCTTCCGCCCCCCTCCCCCCGCTCTTCGACCCGGCCCGGGAACTCGAGCAATTGATCGGCCGCTCCGGCTGCTACTGCTTCGCCTACGACTACCGCAGCCGCCGCTTCCCCTACGTCAGCGCCGGGGTGCAGCGCATCCTGGGCTACGACCGCCGCGCCTGGCAGATCGGCGGACTGGACGCCCTCCTGCAGGCCGTACACCCTGCCGACCGCCACGCCCTGCAGCAGGTCAATCATCGCATTGCCAACGAACTCCAACAGTGCCGGGCCGACGAGCGGTCCGACCTAAGCTTCGTGTACGCACTGCGCCTGATCACCGCCGACGGCCGCGTGCTGCACCTCAGCCACCACGTGGCCCTGCTGCAGCTCGCCCCCGACGGCACGCCGCTCTCCGCCTTCACCATGGTCACCGATATCACCCCCTTCCGGCAGCGGCCCGAGTGCCGCCTGCACGTACGGCAGCGCGGACCGGAGGGCGAGGTGCCGGTACGGACCATCCCACTGGGGCCGGAGCCGGAGACCGATTTTACCCCCCGCGAATGCGAGGTGCTCAAGCTGGTGGCCCGCGGCCTCAGCAGCCGCGAGATCGCCCGTCGGCTCTTCATCAGCTACAATACCGTCTGCACCCACCGCAAGAACCTCCTCCGTAAGGCCGACGTGGGCTGCACGGTGGAGCTGATCGACGTGGCGCGGGAGATGGGGCTGGTGGGGTAGGAGGGCGCTGCCTCCTGCGGTATTTCCGGAATACCCGGTACGCGTGCCGCACACGGGGGCCCCGGGGCACCTTGTAGCAAGAAACCCCGGCACCCGCGCCCCCCGCCCCATGTCACACCGTACCACCGACCTGCTCATCCTCGGAGCCGGACTCACCGGCCTCAGCCTGGCGTATATGCTGCGGGAGCGGGACGAACGCGTGCACCTGCTCGAGGCCCGCGACCGCATCGGCGGACGTATCCACACCTGCTATGCCCCCGGGCGGCCGGCCCTGGAGATGGGCGCCACCTGGCTCGGCCGCAAGCATACCGCGCTGTGGTCGCTGCTGGAGGAAC
>JBGTHX010000444.1:0-4564 GCA_041746055.1 Lewinella sp.
CATGTATTGATGTACCATATACCATTGGCCCGTCCGGGAGGCGGGGACAGAACGCCACGAGCAGAGCGAGCAGAGCCGCAAATGGTACATGGTAAATGGTCCTTTGTAAATGGTAAATTCAACCCACCACCCCCCACCCCATGTCCCGCTACCTCTATCTGCTACTGTGTTCCATTTCCCTATCCCTCTCGGCCCAGGAGATCGTCTGGCGGCTCGGGGAGGCTGACGGCAGCGCCGCGGAGTTTGCCCTGGCGCCGGACGGCTACGCGGATTTCCTGGCCAATGACTTCGGCTGGGAGGACCGCTTTTTCGCGATCGGCCGCGATACCCTCGACCAGAGTTTCCCCTACGTGCTGCCCGGTACGGTCGATTACTGGGGCGGCACCTCTTCCCTGTCGGGCATTCGTCCGCACGAGCTCAACGTGCTGTTCGAGCTGGCGGGTACGCGGGTGCCGGGGAAGTGGGAACTGATCGTGGGCGTGCTCGACTGTAGTCCGGTGGATCCACCCCAGCTCAAGGTGAGCGTGAATGAACGGTCACAGACCTTTCAGCTTGCGCCAGGCCGCAGTAAGCAGGCACTGACCGGAAGCGGGGACAGCACGCGGCTCCAGTTGCTTACGCTGCCCCTTGACCCAGCCGATTTGCGGGAGGGCGGCAACGTGATCGAACTCACTAGCCTGACGGGTAGCTGGCTGGTCTTCGACTTCCTGGAACTGCGCGGGCCCGCCGGTGCCCGGCAGGTGAACCCCGGTAATCTGTTCCTGTACGACGTGGCGGCGGCCGACTATGAGATCCCGGACGGCGACGACCGCTTCCAGCCGCTGCTGGTGGAGGTGGAGCACCTGGACAGCCGGGCGGTACTGAGCGTCCGGCTGGATGGAGAGGAGGTCTTTTCGGAGGTGGTGACCCACGGTCGCCATGCATTCGAGGTACCTATGCCGGCGGTGGGGAGTACCCGGGAGAGCGCCTACAGTGTCTTGGTCGACGGCACCCTGATCGACTCCGGTAGCGTGGCGCGCGGTCCGCAGCGCCTCATCAGCCCCGGCGGCTACATCGATACCAAGATCGGCAGCAGCCACTCCCGCTGGATGATCGCCCCGGGGCCGTGGATGCCCTTCGGGATGGTCAAGATCAGTCCGGACAACCAGAACGGCGGCTGGCAGGCGGGTTACCAGCCCACTTTCGAGAACGTGGGCACCTTCAGCCACGTCCACGAGTGGACCATGGCCGGGCTCGGTACTTTTCCCACCAACGGTCCGCTGAAGACCACCCCGGGCGACCCGACCGACCCCGATGCGGGTTACCGGTCGCGCATCGACAAGGCGAGCGAGCAGGCCCCGCTCGGTTACTACTCCGTGCAGCTCACCGACTACGACATCCGGGCCGAGCTTACCGCGACCACCCGCGCCAGCTTCCAGCGCTACACCTATCCGGCAGGCGACACCCAATCCCGGGTACTGGTCGACCTGCAAATTCCCTCCGAATACGCCTACCGGATCGAGGAGGCCTACCTGAAGCAGGATGGACCCAACCGCATCGTCGGTTACAGCCGTCAGGTCACGCCGGGCGTGTGGGGCGAGCGCCACTACCGCAGGCAGATGATCGAGGACGGCGACGCGGAGCGGGCCTGGGACGACATCAGCCAGGAGTACACCCTCCACTTCGTGATGGAATTCGACCGGCCCATCCGCGGTTTCCGGGTGTGGAGTGAAGGGGCCGAACCCGGTCTGGACAGCTCCACCCTCTACCACCCCAAGGACGTGGTAGGCATCGTGGACGTGGCGCCGGACGGAGACGGTGCCGTGCAGGTCCGCACCGGCATCTCCTACGTAAGTATCGAGAACGCGGCCGAGAACCTCGCGCGGGAGATCACCGAACCGTACGGGTGGGACTTCGCCGCCGTCAGGAAGGCCCAGGAACACAGCTGGAATGACCTGCTCGGCCGCGTGCAGATCACCACGCCCGACCGCCGCGAGAAGGTGCGCTTCTACTCCAACATGTACCGCGCCACCGTGAGCCGCAACATCTTCAGTGACGTGGACGGCAGCTGGGTGGACGCCCGGGAGACCGTGCGCAAACTGGAGGACCCCGACGCCGTGGCGCTGGGCTGCGATGCCTTCTGGAACACCTTCTGGAACCTCAATCAGTTCTGGAACCTGGTACTGCCCGAGTGGTCCTCGAAGTGGGTACGCTCCCAACTGGCCATGTACGACGCTACCGGCTGGCTGGCCAAAGGCCCGGCGGGTATGGAGTACATCCCGGTGATGGTGGCCGAGCACGAGATCCCGCTGATCGTGGGGGCGTACCAGATGGGCATCCGCGACTACGACGCGGAAAAGGCATTCGACGCCGTGTACAAAATGCAGACCACCCCGGGGGATACCGTCGGCCACGGCTTCGCCGGCAACCGCGATCTGGAAACCTACCTCGAACACCACTACGTCCCCTACAACCGGGGCCGCTTCTCGAATACCCTGGAATATTCATTTGACGATTACGCCGTAGCGCAGCTGGCCGGCACCCTGGGCAAGCAGGATAAGTATGCCGAATTCATGGACCGCGCCCACTGGTGGGAGAACGCGATCGATACCTCGGTGGGCTTCGCCCGGCTGCGGGACTCGGAGGGAGACTGGTATCCCGGCTTCGACCCGCTCAAGACCGGTGGCAACCACCAGTACGTGGAGGGCAACGCCTGGCAGCTCACCTTCTTCGTCCCGCAGGACGTGCCCGCCCTCGTCGACAAGATCGGTCGCGGCCGCTTCGTCGAGCGGCTGGACCACGGCTTCCGGGTCAGCAGCCCCTGGCGCTACAACGCCCCCAATGAGCTGTACTGGGACTTCCCCGTCATCCAGGGCAACCAGCAATCGATGCACTTCAGCTGGCTGTTCAACTGGGCCGGCACACCCTGGCTCACCCAGCAGTGGAACCGCGACATCGTGGACCGCTACTACGGCTTTGGCATCTCCAACGCTTACCTGGGCGACGAGGACCAGGGGCAGATGAGCGCCTGGTTCGTGATGTCGGCACTGGGGTTATTCCAGACCGACGGAGGCACGGCGATGGAGCCCGTGTACGAGATCGGCAGTCCGCTCTTCGAGCGGGTGGTCATCGACCTGGGCGGGCGGTACGGACGGGGGGATACCTTCACGATCGTGGCCGAGCACACCTCCTACGAAAATAAGTACGTGCAGTCGGCTACATTGAACGGGGAACCGCTGGAGAACTTTTGGTTTCCGGCTAAAAAGCTGCTGGGGGGTGGGGAATTGCGGCTGATTATGGGGGCTGAGCCTAATGAGGGCTGGGGGGTTTTGGGGTTGCCTTAGGCTTCGCAGCCGGAAGCCGCATCCTACTTCGCGGCCGGAGACCGCGTTTTACTTGGTGCGCAGACGAATTACCGGGCAGACGATCTCTTCCAGGCTGATGCCGCCGTGCTGGAAGGTGTCGCGGTAGTAGTTGTTGTAGTAGTTGTAGCTGTTGGGATAGAGGAAGAACTTGTCTTCCTTGGCAAAGATGTAGCTGCTACTCAGGTTGGGGCGGGGCAGCTTGGCCTCCTTTGGCTCACGGACCTCGAGCACGTCCTTTTGCTCGTACTGCAGGTTACGGCCGAGCTTGTAGCGCAGGTTGGTGCTGGTGTCGCGGTCGCCGACCACCCGGCTGGGGGTATTGACCCGGATGGTGCCGTGATCAGTGGTGATGATCAGGGTGATGTCGCGCTCGGCGAGGCGGCGGAGGGTGGCCCAGAGGGGGCTGTTCTCGAACCAGCTGCGGGTAAGGCTGCGGTAGGCCTTTTCGTCTCCGGCCAGCTCCTTGAGCACCTCCATTTCGGTGCGGGCGTGGCTCAGCATATCGATGAAGTTGTAGACGATGACGCTGAAGTCGTTATTGAGGAAGTCCAGCGCGCGGTCCTGCATCTGCCGGGCGAAGTTGGTGCGGGTCACCTTGGTGTAGTCCCACTTCACGTCGACGCGCCGCATGAGGCGTTCGATCTGCTTGCCGAGGAAGTCGGCCTCGTGGTTGTTCTTGCCGCCCTCGTCGGAGTCGTTGAGCCACCACTGCTTGTAGTGCTTTTCGATCTCGGCGGGCCACATGCCGGCGAAGATGGCGTTGCGGCTGTACTGGGTGGCCGTGGGCAGGATGCTGTAGAAGTAACTCTCCTCCTCGATGCGGTAGAGCTCGGTGATGTAGGGCTCGATCACCTTCCACTGGTCGAAGCGCATGTTGTCCAGCAGCACCATCACGGTGGGCCGCTCCTTATTGATGAAGGGAAAGACCTTTTCCCGCATCAGGTTGTGGGACATGATGGGGGCGTCCTTGCCGTCCACCCAGTCCATATAGTTCCGCTCTACGTACTTGCAGAATTCGGCGTTCGCCTCCCGCTTCTGCACGGCGAGGATCTCGCCCATCTGCTCGCTGTTGCTGTCGTCGAGCTTCAGTTCCCAATTGATGATTTTCTTGTACATATCGACCCACTCCTCCTTATCGAGGCCGCTGTTGATCTGCATAAGGAGCTGGCGGAACTCCTGCTGGTAGTCGCTGGTGGTCTTCTCGCGCACCAGCCGCTTCT
>JBGTHX010000445.1:0-6466 GCA_041746055.1 Lewinella sp.
TCCAGGCGACCGGATTGTCGAGCGGGAATTCCGCCAGCCGGCCGGCGGCCTCGTGGTTGGAGCGCAGGCTGTGCCCCATCAGCAGGGGAGAGCTGTCGCCGGAGAGGTTCCAGTCCCCACCGTCCACGTGGTACAGCCAGGAGTAGGCCTCGAAGGGCGCTACGCCGTTCAGGATGGGGCTGTCGGCGCGGTCGTCCACCAGGGTCACGTCCGTCAGCCGCCCGTGGCCGTCGGCGAAGTGGCCGTGGTGGGTGATCCACTGCTGTCCGAACACCTTCGCGGGCCATTCGTCATTGAGTACCATCAGGGCGCTGTCCTGTGGCTCGGTATACTTGAAGGTGTGGGTGGCCGTCCGGAAGCCCACCATCGGGCGACCGCTCTCGGCGTAATCGGTAATCTTCCTGGCCATCTCCGCGGGCAGTTGCCGGTAGCGGGCAAAGACCACCATCAGGTCGGCGTCGGCCAGCTCGTCGAGCGCGCTGATGTGGTGGACATTGTTGGGGTCCAGGTACCCGGCGCTGTCGAGGGAATAGCCCACGACGGTTTCGGCACCCAGTTCCCGTTCGAGGATCGCGGCCAGCATGGGCATGGATTCCTCGGAGCGGTACTCCTCGTCTCCGGTCACGAAGACGATCTTGGGGGAATCGTCGGGGGCGGGGCCGCAGGTGCAGAGGACACCCGCCAGCAGCAGGGGCGCCAAACTGCGCAGGATGGTATGCTTCATATCATTTTTTGCTTTCGGTGGGAAAGGGGTGCTCCTCCAGCAGGTCCCCCGCCCGGTACATTTCCTTGCGGCCGGCGGTGATGGCGCGTACCGCTTCGACATCTTCCGGCTTGACCATCGGCGCGGCGTTGCCGAAACTGTTCCGCACGTACGTCAGTACGGCCGCCATTTCTTCATTGCTCATGAGGCCGCCGTAGGCGGTCATCGGGACCTGTCCGTTGAAAACCTTTCCGTTCACTTCCAGCGGACCGTACAATCCGTGCATGACGAGCTTGATCAGGCGCTGCTTCTCGCCCGTCACCCAGGGCGAACCGGCCAGCGGCGGGTAGCCGGTGGCGGCCAGACCGCGCCCGTCCGCCTGGTGGCAGGTACCGCAGTAGCCTTCGCGGGCGAAGATCTCTTCGCCCAGGGCATAAGCCCGGGCAATCGGACTATCGGGTACCGCGGCGACATCCGCCGCCGGTGCCACGTAAGCCCGGCCGTTCAGGTGCGCCCGGGCGTTCAGCAGCACCTCCCGGCCGAGGGGATCCATTTCCTGTTTTTCCGCTGCTGCCAGTACGGCCTCTCCCTCCCCTGGAGACAGCCAGCTGGCCGCGGTGATGGCCTCCATGCGTACCCGCGGATGGGGATCAGCTGCGAAGGCGGCGAGCCGCGGACCCTCGTCTTCCAGCAGGTAGCCCAGGTAGCGGACCACCCGCGCGGCGGCGGCGCGCAGCCGGAAGTCGTCCGACGAACTGGCCGCATCCAGGAGCTGCTCATCGATGCGGTGGGCGCCCCAGCTTACGAAAAGGGCCTCGCGGAGGTTGGCCGCGTACTGCGGGTCGTTCGGGTCCAGTCCGTCGACCCAGGTCCGAAGGGCGGGCATCACCTCGTCCGGGTCGTGGCCCCGCAACACCCGTCGCGTACGGTAGCGGGTGCGATACTCGGGCAGTTTCAGGTTGTCGAGCAGCTTGGCCACCGAAGCGCCCGCCACCGCGGGTTCCTCGACTAGTGGCCGGCCGGGGTAGGTAATGCGGTACACCCGTCCGTGGACGTGGTCGCGCAGCGGATCGCGGGCGTTGTGCTGCATGTGGCCCACGAGTACGTTGTGCCAGTCTACCAGGTACAGGCTGCCATCGGGCGCGAACTCCATATCCACCGGCCGGAAGTTGGGGTCCGTGCTGGTCACGAGGTCCTGCCGCCACCGGGTGGTGAAGCCGGCCCCCTCATCCATCAGGCGATGCTGCTTCGTGCCCAGGAAGCCGATGGTGTTGTTGATGAGCAGGTCGCCCTGCATGTCGTCGGGGAAGTGGCGGCTGGAAACGATTTCCAGTCCGGAGGTTGGCCGCACCCGGTGCTCGGGTTCGATGAGGTCTTCGGCCATCGGGTTCATTACCCCGTATAGATTTTTGATCGTGGAGGGGAGCATCCACTGTACCCGTGGCCCGCTGGTATGCGCGAAGATCGGCTGCCCCCAGGCGTCGAAGATGATGCCCCAGGGATTCGGGATGGAGATCTGCGCCGTCCGCTCCAGGTACCGCCGGTCGGGATCGAAGCGGTAGAAGCCGCCGTTGCTGGCGCGTACCGGACCGTACGGCGTCTCCACGTTGGTATGCAGGAAGACGCCTTCCCCCATGTAGATGCCGCCGCCCGGATCGGCCTCGTAGGCGCTGATGTTGTGGTGGGTATCGTGGTCGTCGAAGCCGCTCATGATGATCTCCCGGGTATCGGCGCGGTCGTCGCCATCGGTATCCTGCAGAAACATGAGGTTGGTGCCCTGGGAGACGTAGACGCCGCCGTCCGCGAATTCGAATCCGACCGGCAGGTGGAGGCTGTCCGCCCATACCTTCAGCACGTCCGCCTTACCGTCGTGGTCGGTATCCTCGAGGATCACCAGCTTGTCGTTCGGCAGGGCATCGCCGGGCTGGTAGTGGGGGTAGCTCGGCATGAGGCTCAGCCAGAGGCGGCCGCGGTCGTCCCAGTTCATCTGGCAGGGGTTGGCCAGTTCGGGGAAGTCCTCCTCGGAGGCAAATAGCTGGATGTCGAATCCCGGCGCGGTCGTGAAGGTGGCCAGGGCTTCTGGGCCGTAGAGGTAGCGCACGGAATCCGCCGGCTGCACCGCGTAGTTCGTCTCTACCGCCGGCAGACTGCGGGTGGCGGCGTCCGCCGCCGCGAGGTCGTAGTCGTCGCCGTGGAGGTAAGCGTGGATGGCCGCGTCGCGGTTGGCCGTCATCTGGCCCACCTTCTCCTTCTCGTAGGGGTAGTTATCTGGCCCGTAGGGATTGTACCGCCGGCCGTAGGCGTGGACGCCGTTCGGCATCTTGAAGTCCAGCAGCCAGAAGTGATTTTTCTCGTTGACGTGGGCGAGTAATTTCTCATCCTCGGGGGCGGGGGCCTCCCCTAGAAGCCGCTCGGTGAGGTAACCGGCCAGTTTGCGGTAGCCCGCGTCGTTGAGGCTGATGCCGTCGGTGGTGAGCCGTTCGCCGGCCGTCATCCACTCCCGGGAGGGATGGAACAGATCGATGAAGGTCACCTCGTTATCGGCCGCGATATCGCCCATCGCCTGGGTGTACAACTCCAGATTGCCATTTTCGGATACGCCGTCGGGCAGGTCCAGTTCCGTGGAGTTTTCGAAGGCCAGCGGGGATACGAGCACCAGCCGGGGCGCCGATTCGCCGTTGTAGCGCTGCTGCTGACTGTAGCGCAGGAAGCTATCCAGTTCCAGCGCAAAATTGGTGAGTCCGGCGGGCCCACCGTAGCTCTCGTTGAGCCCGAAGAAGGCGATCACCACGTCGGCGTTCAGGGAGTCGAGCCATTCGTCCTCGGTGGGGAAGAAGCCGTTGCTGCCGGTATTTCGGTTAAGATCGGGATTATAGGCTTCTGCGCCGGGGAAGGCCCAGGGCGAGTTGCGGCTGGCGTGGGGCCGGAAGCCCGCCGTATTGCCGGGGTCGCACAGGTTCCGGACGGTGAGGTCAGCCTCCGGGTACACCTCGTACAGTGCCGTCTCGAAGTGGCCGAAGTAAGACATCCGGCTGCAGAGGTTGTTGCCGATAAGGACGATATGGTCTCCCGCTTCGAGCGGTAGCGGGGCTTCTCGTTCCTCACTGGCGCAGCGGGCCAGCAGGAGGAGGATCAGGGGCAGTAGAAAGCTGAGTCGCACGATCGTAGGTTAGTCGATCGAATATACAAACATGGGGTGGTTGGTGGGTTCTCACGGATTTTGCTGAGTCTGCAGCAGGCTACCTCCGCGGCTCTGCGGTTATTACCCCCTGCGGATCACTGCCTGAGCAAAAGCTTGCTAAAATCCCGTCCATCCTGATCGGTGAGCCGGAGCATATAGTGGCCGGGTACCAATTCCAGGTCACCTAACGGAAATTCCAGGCGGACCCGTCCGGCCTCGTGTGCCCGGGCGGGCCAGCGGCGTACCAGCAGTCCGCCCGCCGCCAGCCAACCCTGCCAGGAGCGGGCCGGTACTGGGTATTCGCGCAGTGGCCGGTCGAGCTGGTCCTTCCGGAGGCGCCCGCAGATACCCCCTTCCGAGTTGCGGAGGAGGCGGACGATCTCGCGGTCGGTGAGTTGGCTGAGGTCGGTGACTTGTTTGCGGCAGGAGTTACAGTAGCGGCCCCGGTCGCCGGTGGGGGTCATTTGCTGCCAGTCTTCGGAGCAGGGATCGGCGAGGTGCAGGGTAAGCGGGGTGTAGGCCATGGCGAATGCTTTTACCTGGAAGATGCAGGATCGGCCCGGATCGCACAGGACGACCCGAAGTTTTCGATTCGTCGAGTCTTCCCGGCAGGTCATCGTAAGGATTCGTGTCCCGGCCGTCCCAGTCCGAACATGCAGGTATCACTAAATCAACGAACCATGGGCTTCGGAGGATCCGCCGCGGCGGCCAATGCCGCTATCAAACGCAACGCCGCCCAGCGAAATAAGCGCGTAAAACGAACCGCCCCGGAGACGGTGCGCAAGCGATTCCGGCAGCAGTTGCAGGAATCCCTCCACCGCGAGCGGGTAACGGTGACCACCGTTTCCGTGCTGGTATCGATCTTGGTCCTGAGTATTCTGCTGTGGTTATTGGTATGAGTCGTACGCGCCGCTTTTTTCCGCTCACTCTCGCCTTCATCGCCTTGCTCAACGTAGGCCTACACTTGTATGCGGCCGGTAACCTGGAGTACCACCGCGACGAACTCCTGTACTTCGCGCTGGGCTTTCACCCCGACTGGGGGTACGCTTCCGTCCCACCGCTCATCGGCTGGATCGCCGGTGGGGTCAGGCTCCTGTTCGGCACCGGCGTGTGGGCCGTCAAGTTGCTACCGGCCCTCCTTAGCGGGGTGTTAATCTACCTGATCGCCGGGATCGTGCGGGAACTCCGTGGCGGTGACTTTGCCGTTCTGCTCGCCGCCGCCGCCGCCCTGCTGATGCCGGCCCTGCTGCGCTTCTTCCACCTCTTTCAGCCGGTACACCTCGACATACTGTGGTGGACGGTGCTCGTATGGCTCTCCCTGCCCTTCGAAAACACGGGCCGGCCACGCTACCTCCTGTTCCTGCTGCCGGCCGCGGGTATTCTGCTCGGGTGGCTGCTGTTCCGTCCGGCCACCCACCGCGAACCCTATCTCGGCCTGGCCGCTCTGTTTGCCTTACTGGTCCTCCTCCTGCTGCGGGGCAAGAGCTATTACTTCCTGGGCTTTTTTCCGGCCCTGACGGCCGCCGGCGCGGTGTGGTGGGAGGGATTGGTCGGTGCACGCCGGTTCAAGTGGGTACTCACTGCGGCTATCCTGCTCCTCAATCTGCCGCCGGTGGGAGGACGGCCAACTACACGCCCTGCCCCAAGATTACGCCGATCAGCTCGGCTGGGCCGAGCTGGCCGGGAAGACTAGGGCAGCCTACGAAGTGGAGGAGGATCCCGCCTCCGTGGTCATCTACTGCGAAAATTATGGACAAGCCGCTGCCCTGTTGCTGCAGAACCGGTCCGCCGGTCTCCCCGAACCCATTTCGTTCAGCGATGCCTTCAACGCCTGGGTACCCCGGCACTTCGACCCGCCGGTTGAGGTGCTCTATTACGTAAACGACGAAGTGGGAGATGACGTAGCGGCGCTCTTCCAAAGCATACGCCCGGTTGGCCGGATAGAAGATCCGCACGCCCGGGAGTTCGGTACCACCATCTACCGCTGTAGCCGGCCCCGGCGTCCCTTTCAAACCTTCTGGGATGAAGTACTGGCCAGTGATCCATCCCCCTATTAAGGTAGGTTATCCGGGTTTTTGCTCCTACCCGCAATAAATTTACCCGCCCGGCGGTCTATGCCCATCCATCCCAACCAACCACTATGAACCTCTTTCGCTTCCTCCTTTTCCTTACGCTTTGCGGCCTTTATTCCACCACCGCTTCGGCCCAGGCCTATACGGAATCCGTCGGACTGCGCTTCGGCTACCCGGCTTCCATCAGCTACAAAGGCTTTATCAACCCCACCGACGCCATCGAATTGTACGCCGGCTGGAGCGGGTGGCGGCGCTACCGCGCCGTGAGCCTCAACGCCGCCTACCAGCGGCACCAGGATTTGCCCGAAGTCGAGAACCTTTACTGGTACTACGGGGCCGGGGCCGGACTGCAGTTTTGGAACTACGACGACTACGACCGGGGATCGGCCACGATCAGTCTGTCCGGCTACCTGGGCTTGGAATACGTTTTTCCGGATACGCCCATCACGATCGGTCTTGACTGGCGACCCACGGTTTTTCTGGGTACCCAGCGGTCGGCCGACTTCCACA
>JBGTHX010000446.1:0-2449 GCA_041746055.1 Lewinella sp.
CGAGCCGACGCTGGGACACCTGCCCGACGAGCCCGGTGCGGGACAGGCGGCCCTGGAGGACCTGATCGACCGACACGACGTGGTGCTCCTGAGCGGGGGCGTCTCCAAGGGTAAGCTGGACCATGTGCCCGCCTGGCTGGCCGCCGCCGGGATCGGGTGCCTCTTCCACCGCGTGGCCCAGCGCCCGGGAAAACCGCTGTGGGTCGGCCGCAACGCCGGTACCATGGTGTTCGCCCTGCCCGGCAATCCGGTCTCCAGCCTGGTGGGGGCGGTGGCCTACGTCGGGCCGTGGCTACGGCGGCAGCTGGGCGAGGGAGGAAGAACCGGACGCGTGCAACTGACGGAGGACGTCGCTTTTCCGCCCAACCTGACCCTGTTCCAGGCGGTGAGCGTGGACGATATCACCGGCGTCCGTCTCGCTACTCCGGTGGTAAACAGCGGCAGCGGTGACCTCGTCAGCCTGCTGCGCACCGACGGATTTGCCGAGCTGCCGGCGGAGCGGGCCAACTTTTTCGCCGGGGAAAGTTTTCTCTTTATCCCCCTTTCCCTGCGCTGAATCCCCCCCCTACTTGATGCATCAGAAACACCCACCCATCCCCCGACCCGCCTTAGGCCGCTATGCGCGCACCGAATTCGCGCTGGTAGGGACTACCTGTGAACGCATGGAAGCCCTGATGCGGGACTGGACCGAGGAACTGTCCGGCGCCTACCGCTGTGTCACCGTAACCGGAAAGCACGAAGCGTCGGATACCCCGGTGCGCCTGCGCGTTACGGAAAAGGTATTCGAGAGCGACCGCGACGGCTGGAATGAGTACGACGATAAACTGCTGGCCCGCGACTATGACCTGGCCCTGGTGAACGGCAATCACTATCCCGCCGCACGGCAGATCGTATTCGTCGACGAAAAGAAGGCCGGCACCCTGGAGCGCCGGCGCGATCAGCTGACCGACATCTTCGCCATCGTGCACCTGGAGGGGAAACCCGCTTTGCCCGACTGGCTGCGGGAGAAGTGTCACGGCCAGTTCCGTCCTCCGATCATGACCACCCTCAGTATGCTGGAGCGGGTGATCGCCGGAATAGAGCACGAACTCGACGCCGCCGTGCCCGCCCTGCGCGCGCTGATCCTGGCCGGCGGACAGAGCTCCCGCATGGGGGAGGACAAGAGCCGGCTGGTCTACTCCGAAGGACAGATCGAAGTGGAGCGGCTCGCGCGGCTTTGCCAGTCCTGCGCCGTGCCCGCCTACGTATCGGTACGGGAGGCGGGGGATTCTCCCACCCCGGAACGGCCCGAAGTGGTGGACCGTTTCGTCGGCCTCGGGCCGGCCGGCGCGATCGCTTCCGCCTTCCTGGCCCATCCCGACGTGGCGTGGCTGGTGCTGGCCTGCGACCTGCCCCTGATGGATGAAGCCACCCTGCTAAAGCTCATCGAGGCGCGCCGCACCGACCGCTACGCCACCGCGGTGCGCGGACCGGGTCAGTCCTGGCCGGAACCCCTCGTGGCGATCTACGAGCCGCGCGCCTATCCCCGCTTGCTCCAGTTTCTGGGACTGGGCTACTCCTGTCCGCGGAAACTCCTGATCAACAGCGATACCGAGGTACTGGACCTGGAAGACGCCCGGCCAATCACCAATGCCAACACCCCCGGGGAGCGGGAGGAGGCCCGACTCACCGCGGCCTTCTCCGCCCTGGACGCCGCCAACGCAGCCGACCCCCGGCACGTGACCTTCGAAGGGAAAGAAGTACCCTATGAGCTATTGTACGCCCGCCGCATGACCGGTGAACTCGACCGCTTTGCCCCTGAAGCTCCGGAGCCGGTAAAGCTGGCCGCCCGCGCCCAGCATTTGGAACGGTGGCGCAGTCCGCGGGAGGACTATCCGATGGACCGCGAGGGCTACCTCCGCTGGCGCACCGATCTCAAGCAGTTCCACGCCAACCGCGCCTGGGAGATCCTCTCCGGTTCCGGATACAGCGAGGAGGTGCTGGAACGGGTCGCCTTCCTGCTTCAGAAGAAGCGACTGAAGCGCGACGACGATACCCAGACCCTGGAAGACGTTATCTGCATCGTATTCCTGCGCTACTACGCCGCCGACTTCGCGGCAGCCCACCCGCAGGAGAAGGTGGTCGATATCCTGCGCAAGACCTGGGGTAAGATGTCGCACCGGGGCCGCGCGGCCGCCCTGGACGCCGAACTGCCCGCCGCCGTCCGTGAACTAGTCCTTGAGGCCACCGCACCCCCGGAGACCCTCTAGCTTAGTTTGTCGGTCCCGGGCTCACATTGCCCCCCGTCGCGATAAACAATTCGCCCACGAAAGGCGGTTAGATACCATCCCCGGAACCCACGTTACAACCCCGCCCTTTGGCCACCCATATCATACATCCCCGGCAGTTCCTCGAACCGCAAGATCTGGATGCTTTCCTGGAGCGTGGCTGGAGACCGACCGGACAGTCG
>JBGTHX010000447.1:0-9631 GCA_041746055.1 Lewinella sp.
CGTATCGTAAAACGGGATGTCGAGGAGGCCCAATCCGCCCCGGCCGCAAAGACCGCCGCCCCCCAGCCCCAGACGGCCCAGCCCGTACCCGAGCAGCAGAAGAGCCCCAACGTAGACGTGGAGAAGCCCCAACAAAAGGTGCCCTCCTTCTCCTTCGGGGGTGGCGAGGCCAACTTCGAAGAGACGCCCGTCAGCCAGATGCGCAAGGTCATCGCGCGTCGCCTGGGTGAGTCCAAGTTCACGGCTCCCCACTTCTACGTCACCGTGGAGATCGAGATGAGCAAGGTCTGGGAGATGCGGAAGCGCATCAACGAGGTCTCCCCCGTCAAGATCAGTTTCAACGACCTGGTAGTAAAAGCCTGCGCCGTAAACCTGCCCAAACACCCCGCCATCAACTCCAGCTGGCAGGGCGACAAGATCCGCGTCAATAAGGACGTCAACATCGGCGTCGCCGTAGCTATTCCTGACGGCCTGCTCGTCCCCGTGATCCGCTACGCCAATATGAAGTCGCTCAGCCAGATCAATACCGAGGTGAAGGAACTGGCCGGTCGCGCCAAGAACAAGAAACTCTCTCAGGATGAGATGACGGGTAACACCTTCACCATTTCCAACCTGGGCATGTTCGGTATCGAGGAGTTCACCGCCATCATCAATCCCCCCGATGCCAGTATCCTGGCCGTTGGTGGCATCAACGATAAGCCGATTGTTCGCAACGGCGAGGTCGTACCCGGAAAGATCATGAAGGTGACGCTCGGCAGCGACCACCGCGTGGTAGACGGCGCTTCCGCCGCTCAATTCCTGAATGACGTCAAGGCCACCTTGGAGGATCCCATCCGCCTCATGGTCTGATCGGAGACACCGGCGCTGCTCCGTGGTTTACCGGAGCACCTGCAGCTTTCCTACGGCACCTCCCTGTGCCGTCCATAACATGTACAGTCCCGCCGGAAGACCCCCGGTAGGAACTTGAGCCGCACGTCCGCTGATCAGCACCCGCCCGGCTTCCCGCCCTACGGCGTCGAGCAGCCTCAGCTCGGTCGCGGCCGGGACGTCCTGGTCCAGGCGGACGCTCACGGACTGCCCGGCATACACCGGATTGGGGAACACCGCGGCTACCGGCGCTTCATCCGCCACGGGCTCGTTTACCGGAGTACTGAGGCCCCGGAACAGAGAGTCGGCCCGGGTGTACGCATCTTCACCCACTGACTTTCCGATCCGCCGGCCGGGAATATCATCCGCGGGCGGGTGGATGCCACCCCAGATCCGGCTCAGGCTGGTTTCCGAGGCCGCGTCCTGGTAGGTGGCCCACTGCAGGACCACGTCCACGCTCGGCCCCTCCTCGAACACCAGGAACTCGTTCTTTTTTGCCACGAATTCCCCGACTCCGCCGGGGAAGTAGGGCGTACCCGTCAGCGCGGTGAGTACCGTAGCCGCTGCGCTACTGAAGGTGGAGTGCCCGGAAATGTAGCCGGCGAAGTTCGGAGTGACGAAGTTGGGTCTCTGATAGGGTTCCCAGACGGAGGGATTGATCCAGTCCACCCCCGCCTGCTCTACCGCCGCATCGTCGATGAAGCTATTGCCGATCCAGGCACGCGCCTTTACCGTCATCAGCGCCGTGCTGTTCACCACTTCGTACGAGCTGTCGACCAATTCTATGTAGCCCGGATCAAGCCGGATCCCGTAGGGGTCATAGAAGCGGTTGTCCTGCACGGTGGCCTGGCCGCGGCTGGCCAGGTAGCGGATAGCGGTGATCGGCCGCACGTAGTCGTACTTGCCCTTGATGCTCCAGGCGGAGATCGCCGCGTCGTGCATGGCTCCTCCGAGGGTGAGGTAGGCCTTGACGTCGTACTCGAGCGGGTCCAGTTCCGCTCCGGACCCCCAGAGGTTTCGTTTGAAGAGAGGATGGTCCATGACCTTGTTGAAAATGGTAAACCAGTGGCCCGGCGGGGTTTCCGAGTTGAGGCCGTCGGCCCAGAACTCAGCCAGTACCCGGGTGTAGTCGCCGCGCGGGACGAAATTATCGGGATAGGGCTCTCCGGTCACCGGGTTGACGGCGTAGCCGTCTCCGGGCTGCCCGCCCTCGTGTTGCCGGTAGAATTCCATGTATTCCTCGGCCGTTTGCGGTAGTTCCTCGGGCAGATTCCCACGGGCGCCGGGCGATACGTTCCACATTACCCCGTCGGTCGGATCCAGGTGGCTGGACCACTTCAGTACCGTCTCGAAATTCCAGCGGTAGAGATCCAGTTCTGCCCGGTCCAGCGTATCGAACTGCGGCGGGGCCCCCGGATCGTGGTAGACCGGGCTGTTGCCGTAGATAGGCCGGCCCGGTCCCGGTACGCTACGGGCCGATGCCGGAATGGCAAAGGGGGCCACGCGGCCCCAGCTGGCCCCGAGAAAGCCCGGGATACTGCCGATGGGATTTCCCGATTGATCGATCACGGTGCCGGGGAAGGCCAGGGGCTGCCAACGGTTCGGATCGAGTAAATTGAGCAGGCTGTAGGGACGGTCGAGATACAGGGGGGGGTTGACCGGATCGGGGTACTGGTCGTTGGCGTAATTCAAGGCCTCGTTCGCGCCGTCGCGGGTCCCGTAGTCCAGAATGTAATTGGCCACATAGTTCCCCAAGGCACCCGCGTCCCCGCCGCGATAGTCGGTTCGCCTGTATTCCGTGTCGTAGCCCAGTTTGCGCATCAGCGCATCGGCCACCTTACGGATGGTGTCGACCCCGGGGGCAAACTGGTAGCGTTGCAGCAGTACGCGGTAGGCGGCGTAGCTCACGGCTTCTTCCGCCGCACTTTGGGGGTCGGAAAAGGCGGGGGTGCCCAACGTATCGCGGGTAAGGGCCGGCGTGCCACTGCCCAGGGCCAGCGACCAGGCGTCGTACATCGCGGCGGAACTGTGGTACAGATTGCGCGCGTGCACCACGGGCCGGGCAAAATCGTGGCGGATGGCAAAAATGAAGACCTCATTCCACTGCCGGGCCACCGGTGGCTCAGCCTGTGCCCGTGCCGAAACGGGAAGCAGAAGCAGCAAAAGAAGAAAGAACGGGTAGAAATCGCGCATCAGCGGGGAGTAAAGTTTGACGTACGTAAAAGTAGGGCTTCGCGGATGGGCGGCGGGTGCGCGGGTGCAGGGAAATCCGTCGGTGCGCAAGCAAGTCGGGCTTTCGGAACATCGCCCCAGGCGATCCGTTATAAGGCTCACAATTCCTGTACATGCCCTTTATCTGGATCGGCTTCTCTGTCTTCGTGGCGCTGCTGCTTTTCCTGGACCTCTTCGTGCTCAATAAGAACGACCACGTTCCCCGTACCCGGGAGGCACTGGGGCAGACCGCGCTGTGGATGGCGATCGGACTGGGGTTCAGCGGATTTATTTATCTGGCCTATTCCAACGGATGGGTCCACTCCGACGTCCTGCCGCGCACGGCCATGATCACCTACCTCACCGGCTATCTGGTGGAGTTCTCCCTGAGCATGGACAATGTCTTTGTCATCGCGGTGATCTTCGGCTATTTCCAGGTGCCGGCGAAGTACCAGCACCGGGTGCTCTTCTGGGGCATCCTGGGGGCGGTCTTTTTCCGCTTGGGCATGATTCTGGCCGGCGTCTACCTGCTGGAGAAATTCGACTGGATGTTCTACGTCTTCGGCATCCTGCTCCTCTACAGCGCCTACAAGATGGTCGGTAAGGCCGAAGAGGTGCACCCTTCGGATAACCCTATCATCAAACTGGTCAAGCGGATCGTACCCGTCACGAACGACTACCACGGCCACGATTTCTGGGTGCGCAACGAGGGCGTGCTGTATGCGACCCCGCTTTTCGTGGCCCTGGTGATGGTGGAGACCACCGACATCATCTTCGCGATCGATTCGATCCCGGCCATCCTGGGCATCACCACCGATTCCTTTCTCGTCTTCTCCTCTAATATCCTCGCCGTACTCGGCCTGCGGGCCCTTTACTTCGTGCTGTCCCGGATGATCGACAAATTCGGACTGCTGAAGTACAGCCTCGCCCTCATCCTGTCTTTCGTAGGCGTCAAGCTGATGTTACACGAGATCTGGCACCCGGAGGAGTGGATCAGCCTGGCGGTGATCTTCACCACCCTGACTGCCGGCGTGGTGCTGTCGCTGCTGCGTAAGGCCCCCGAGGACCACCCCGAGGATCCGACCACTATCCACGAGCCCACCGAGGTGCCCGAAATCTGACTCCGCGTCCTCAGCTCAGCCCGTCATAGAACCAGCGCTCGGTGATCTCGCTCCACGGTTTGGCCAGCTGCTGAAAGCGCTGAATGGAATCGTAGACCCGCCGGGTGGTTGCATCCGATTCCGCGTACTCCTCCATTACCTGACGCGAAGCGCGGCGGGCGGCCTCGACCACCTCCTCCGGATAGGGGAGGATTGACAGGCCGGGCACCTGCTTGAGCTTCTCCAGGTACTCAGCGTTCTTGACTTCGAAGGCTGACAGGGTGTACATATTGATGTACTGGGTAGCCACGGCAAAGATCTGCTGCAGATCAGCCGGTAGCATCTGATACTTCTCGAGGTTGACGAAGAACTCAAAATTGGTCCCCGGCTCGTGCCAGCCGGGATAGTAATAGTATTTCGCGATCTCCTGGAAGCCCATCACATAGTCGTGATAGGGTCCCACCCACTCGGTGGCGTCCAGGATGCCGCGCTCCAGTCCGGTGTAGATCTCCCCGCCGGGAAGCAGGACCGGGGTGCCGCCCAGTCGTTCCAGCACCCTTCCGCCCAGCCCGGGGATCCGCATCTTGAGTCCCCGGAAGTCGCCTACGCTATCGATCCGGCGATTGAACCAGCCCCCCATTTGCACTCCGGGGTTGCCGCCCGCGAAGGGGAGGAGTCCTACGGATGCGTACAATTCCCGCCACAGCTCCATACCCCCGCCCGCGAGCAGCCAGGCGTTCATCTGCTGGGCATTGAGGCCGAAGGGGAAACCGGCGAAGAACTGCGCGGCGGGCAGCTTGCCGGACCAGTAATAAGCGGCCCCGCTACCCACCTCCGCGGCCCCCTGCCGTACGGCATCGAAGGCTTCCAGGGCGGGCACCAGCTCCCCGCCTCCGTACACGGTGATGTTGAGGCGACCTCCGGACATCTCCCGGCACAGGTCAGCCAGCAACTGCGCTCCCTCGCCGAGAATAGGAAACCCCGGGGGCCAAGTGGTGACCATCTTCCAGTCGAAGCGCTCACCGCTCACGGTAGCGGCCTTCGACTGGGCATGCCCCTCTCCGCCGAAGAGGCGCAGGGCCAGGGGAAGGCCGATGGTTCCGGCGGCGACGCCTTTGAGGATTTTTCTACGGTCCATGGATCGATTGGGTAGCTGAGGGGATCAAGATACAGTTCCCGCGAAGGCTAACCGGGCGGCGTTCAGCGGATCGTCAGCCCTTCGATAGAGAACTCTTCCCCGACCTCTTCGACGTACACCCCGGCGATGGCGGCTTTCAGGTCGCGGAGGGTGCTTGTCACCAGCGAGGTGGGAATCTCTAGGTATACCACCGCCCGCTCCTGAAAGTCCTGATCGGCCATCTCCAGCTGCAGCTGACTGAGGGCGCTCATCACGGGGGTCATGAGTTCGTACCCGAACTCCAGTTGAATGGAGGTGGTGAGGATGCGCTCGGCGATCACGGCTTGCCCGATGGCCAGCCGTGCCGCCTCCCGGTAGGCGTTGATCAGGCCCGAGGTGCCCAGCTTGGTGCCGCCGAAGTAACGGGATCCGATCACGATCGCGTCACTCAGTCCGGCCTTATCGATCTGACCGAGGATCGGCTTGCCCGCCGTGCCACCCGGTTCGCCGTCGTCGTTGGCCCGCCAGCGATCCGTGCCCGGGCCCAGGCGGTAGGCATAGCAGTGGTGATTGCACTTCGGGTGGGCCAATCTTTGGGATTCCACGGCCGCTAGCGATTCACCTTCGGAGCGTACGGGCTGCAGCACCGCCACGAACTTACTCCCCCGGTCGCGGAACTCCCCGGCGGCAGCGCCGGAGGGAACGGGGTAGCGGTCGGATTCGGGAGGGATCAGGGGAACAATGGCTTAGCAGCGGGCTAAGATAGGAGGGACGGAAGCGGACCAAAAAATCGAAGCTATCCACCGGTTTTTTATCAACCCGCCCGTCCCCCGGATTGTCTCCATACCCATGCCGCGCACCTACAAAATCAAGGAATGCTTTTATACCCTGCAGGGGGAAGGTGCCCAGTCGGGCCGGGCCGCGGTGTTCCTGCGCTTTGCCGGGTGCAATCTTTGGAGCGGACGGGAAGAAGACCGCCACGCCGCCGTTTGCCAGTTCTGCGATACCGATTTTATCGGAACCGACGGCACCAACGGGGGGCGGTATACCATGGTCCAGTGTGTCGCCCTGGTAGCGTCACTTTGGCCCGGAGGCGGAAAGCCCTACGTGGTCTGTACGGGAGGAGAGCCGCTGCTGCAACTGGACGTCCCCCTGATCGAGTCGTTGCAGGCCGCCGGCTTTGAAGTGGCCGTGGAAACTAATGGTACCATTCCCATTCCACCGCAGATCGACTGGGTCTGTGTCAGCCCGAAAGCCAGTGCCGGCATTGTGGTAAGCGGTGGGGATGAACTCAAACTGGTATATCCGCAAGCCGAGCCTGATGCGCAGCCCACGCAATTTGAGCAACTGGCCTTCCAACACTTTTTTCTCCAGCCCAAAGACGAACGAGGGGCGAATCACCTGCCGGCTACCGTAGACTATTGTCTACACCACCCCCTCTGGCGGATCAGTCTCCAAACCCACAAAATCATGAATATAGATTAACCGAAGCTTATTTAGTCTGTCTATAAACTGTTGCAAGACTAGGTATTTGGCAAACATTGTTGGGGAAAAGTAGCTTATCATGAGTATATAGTTAACCAAACAATCAGCACACATGGAACCTACTTGCAAAAATTGTAACCACTGGGAACACGAAGCTGCCTCCGTACAGAACCGCGAAAATTTCGGGGAATGCGAAGTGCTCAGCGAGAGCGGCATGAAGTACGTGCTTCCTGTCCTGCAAAATCAATCCGCTCCCACCGGCGCGGAGTTTTTAACCGAGGCCAGCTTCGGCTGTAATCATTTTATGCCCGGGCATTCCTGAACCCAAGCATCTATTTATCATCTATCTGGCCAGGCCACGTTTTCTCCGGAAAGCGTGGCCCGGTTGCTTTCAGGCTCCCTCCTCCAGGCCGCTCCAGCAGAGGTACTTGATCGTGAGGTAATCCTCAATGCCATACTTGGAACCCTCCCGGCCGAAGCCACTCTCCTTTACTCCGCCGAATGGTGCCACGGTGGTTGAGATCATGCCGGTATTGATACCGATCATTCCGTACTCCAGGGCTTCCGCCACCCGCCAAATCCGGGCGTGGTCCCGACCAAAGAAGTAGGCCGCCAATCCGTACCGCGTATCGTTGGATAGCCGGATCACCTCGGCTTCGGTATCGAACCGGAATACCGGGGCCACCGGACCGAAAACCTCCTCCTGTGCGATCTCCATGGAAGCATCGGCATCGAGCAGCAGAGTAGGCTGATAGCAGCGGGGGCCGGCGTCGGACCGCTGCCCCCCCAGGGCCACCGTCGCACCCTTGTCGACCGCGTCCGCCACCATCCGTTCCACCTTCTCCAGCGCGGCGTCGTTGATCAGCGGTCCGATATCGGTTTCCGGATCCGTTCCCTCCCCGACGTGTAGCGCCGCCACCGCCGTCTGCAGCTCCCGCACGAACTCATCATAGATGCCGGACTGTACGAAAAGGCGGTTGGCACATACGCAGGTCTGCCCGCCGTTGCGGTACTTGGAGGCCATGGCACCTGCGACCGCGGCCTGCACGTCCGCGTCATCAAACACAATAAAGGGGGCATTGCCCCCGAGCTCCAGTGACAGCCGCTTCAGCGTGCCCGCCGACTGCGCCATTAATTTCTTTCCCGTTGCCGTGCTGCCGGTGAAACTGAGTTTGCGCACCCGGGGATCGGATGTCAGTACGCCGCCAACCTGGCCCGGCCGGTTGGTGGTGACGACGTTGAAAACCCCGGCCGGTAAACCGGCCTCCTGGGACAGCCACGCAAGCGCCAGGGCACAAAGGGGAGTGTCTTCCGCCGGCTTGACCACCACCGTACAGCCCACGGCGAGGGCCGGGGCCACCTTGCGGGTGATCATGGCAATGGGGAAGTTCCAGGGCGTGATGGCCGCCACCACCCCGACCGGCTGGCGGAGCGTGAGGATGCGGGTGCCCCGACGGTGGGCCGGGATGAGATCACCATAGACCCGGCGACCCTCCTCCGCAAACCATTCGATGAACGAAGCTCCGTATTCCACCTCTCCCCGTGACTCACTCAATGGCTTTCCCTGTTCGGCGGTCATCAGGAGGGCCAGATCTTCCTTATGCTCCAGGATCAACTCGTACCATCGGCGCAGCAGCCGGGAGCGCTCTTCGGCCGTCTTTCCGCTCCACTCTCCGAAGGCATCCGCGGCGGAGGACACCGCCTGCTCCGTTTCCCCGACACCGAGGTCGGGCACGTCAACGATCACCTGACCCGTAAAGGGGTTGATAACGTCATAGGAACGGCCCGCATCCTCCTTCTGCCATTTTCCGGCGATGTAAGCGGATCGTCTTAATAGCTCCGGCTGTGTAAGTTTCATGCGTATAGTTTTAGGGTGGTCGTGGTGCTAGGCCTTGAACATGCCGGGCGTATCATCCGTAATAAGAGTACCATTTTAACAACCAAAAACAGCAAATTATGCAACTCGATAATATCAAAGTCGCGGCCCTGGCCACTACCGGATTTGAAGAAGTAGAATACACCAAACCCCGTAAGGCCCTGGAAGATGCCGGTGCCACGGTACATCTCGTCAGCCCCGAATCCGGCTCCATCAAGGCATGGGATATGGACGACTGGGGTGGTACGCACCAGGTTGACGTGACGCTCGACAGCGCCGACGCCTCGGATTATGATGCCCTTCTGCTTCCTGGCGGCGTCATAAGCCCAGACAAGCTGCGCATCAATGATAAGGCCATCACATTCGTGAATTCATTCTTTAAGGGCGATAAGCCGGTAGCCGTAATCTGCCACGGTGGACAGACCCTCATCAGCGCCGGACTGGTAAAGGGACGTACCATGACGGGCTATGAGTCCGTCCGCCCCGATCTCGCCAATGCCGGAGCCACTGTTAAAGATGAAGAAGTGGTAGTCGATGGTAAGCTGGTTTCCAGCCGCAACCCCGACGATATCCCCGCCTTCAACAAGAAGATGATCGAGATCTTCGCCAAGAGTACCGTGGCGGTGTAAACGGAGTAATTTCGATCGACCAACCCTTTTTTAATTCCCCACGTATGTATTCCACTACATTCAGTGGCACCACCGTGCTGCTGGGCCTGGTCGGCCTTTGTCTGCTTCTAACCGTCGGAGTGCTGTGCCTCCGTCGTCACCTACGGCTAAACGCTTCCGTTACGGTTCCCGGAAAAGCTCCCGCCAGTGTCTTCACTCTGTCAGCCACCGTGCACCGGGTTTCCCTCTGCGCCGCCCTTTACGGATCCTGCCTCGTGATCAACTGGACACAGTACGACGCGGCCCCGGACTACGCCGCCGGCCCCATCCTCACGGACGAGATCATCGAGCAAATTCCCATCACCCA
>JBGTHX010000448.1:0-2181 GCA_041746055.1 Lewinella sp.
CCTGCCCGTGTTACCCTGGGCGGGCGTGGTCGGCGGCGCGGCCTACGTGCTGGGCGGCGAGTACATCGGGCATAGCAGCCGCTATAATCTGGGGGTGGTGATTAAGTTGGTGCCTGGGAGTGGGTAGGAGGGAAGGGGTAAAGGGGTAAGGGGTAAAGGGGATGAGGGGTAAAGGGTAAATGGACAGGAGACTACCGTACTACCCGACTACCAGCGAGCAAAGCGAGCGGGACTACCCGACTATCCGACTACCCAAACACCGTACTATTCAGGATCTCCGCCACGTGCATGACCCGGACCGGCAATCCCTCCCTTCGGATCAAACCTTCCATATGCATCAGGCAGCTCATGTCGCCGCTGGTAATGACCTCCGCTTCGTGCCGCAGGTGATCGGCGATGCGGTCGCGGCCCATCTTGGTGGACAATTCCGGCTGGTTCACGCTGAAGGTGCCACCGAAACCGCAGCATTCGTCTACGCGGTCCAGGGTGACCAGCTCCACGCCCTCCACCATGTCGAGCAGGTAGCGGTAGTAACTGAAGTCAGCCCCTACCCGTTCGGAGCCGAAGCCGAGGCGCAGTCCCCGCAGCCCGTGGCAGCTGTTGTGTATGCCCACCCGGGCGTTGAAACGGGCGCCCTCGATTTTCTTAAGGCCGATCACGTTGACCAGGAAGTCCGCCAGCTCGAAGGTGCGCTCCCGGACGGACTGGACACGCGGGCTGTCCTCCAGCACGTCGTAGTGGTGGTTGACGTGGTACACACAGCTCCCGGACGGGCATACGATGTAATCGAACGCACTGAAGGTATCCACGAAGTGCTCGTAAATGGGCCGCGCCTCCTGCTCCATGCCGCTGTTCGCCAGGGGCTGGCCGCAGCAGGTCTGGGCCTTGGGGTAAACGACCGTGCAGCCTACCCGCTCGAGCAACTGCAGGGTCGCAATGCCCGCCTTCGGGTAGAATTGGTCGATGTAGCAAGGAATGAATAGGCCTACGGTCATGATCGCTGCGTTGGGTTGGGTGCGGAAATGTAAGCACCCCCGCCGGGTGGGGCATCCGGTGATGTCCTGCTCAGGGCTCCGTGCTGTACTCGAACTGCAGCTTCTCCAGGCGCAGCAGCAGATTGGCCAGGGCCTCACGGACCTCATCCAGGTTAGCGGAGACCACCCGGGCGTAATCCGCGTCCACGAAGAGATGATCGGAGATGCCGTCCAGTTCGCCGGGGCCGTGGTCGGCGATCGCGGCCTGTTGCTCCTCCATATACTTGCGGAGTCCCTCCACCCGTTCGTCCCAGAACTCCCGCAGGATCCGGTGGGGCTGTTTGCGGATGACCTCCTCCCGCTCCGCGATCTGGGTCTTGAGCCGGAAGACGGTATCGGTACCGTTGAAGTTCACCTCCAGCGTGTGCTCACGCGGCCCCTTCCGGCCCCGGATGCGGTTGACGAGGTTTAGGTCCTCGTCGTAGAAATTGACGCTGCTGAACTCCGTATCGCTCAGGCCGCGAAACTGCTCGATGGCTACCAGCACGCCGCGGAACTGGCTCTGGTCCTTCTCCAGCTCGTAGTAACTCTCGCGTACCGGCAGCAGCTGCTGCTCCTCGCGGACATGCCGGATGCGGGTCTCTTCGTGCACGTCGGACTCGAATTCCCGGATCTCCTTCTTCAGGTTGCCGAGGTTCACGGCTACGGAGTAGCCGTGCTTGCGGACGGCGTCGACCAGCATCTCACGGATCGTCTCGCGCTGCTCCGGGGCGCTCCAGAGGCAGTGCTCGAGCAGGAAAACGTCCATCAGGTTCACCCGTGGACGGCCGTGCAGGAAGGCACTGGCCCGCAGCAGCCGCACGGCTTTTTTCCAGCGCCGGTCGTAGATCATGATCGGGTTGCCCGCGTGGTTGGGCTGGGCGTTGTGCTGCTCGATCTTATAGAGGAGCAGTTGAAGGGTATTCAGCACCTCGGCCGGCACCTCCACCCGGTCGATCTCCCCGGACCAGCGGTCGAGCTCGGCCTCCGAGAGCTTGGTGCCCTCCGGGATATTGTCTTCATACACGTCCTGCGTATCGACCACCATACGCACGAAATTCTTGTACTCGCTGATCCGGTCGAGCTCCAGGCGCACCAGGAAGCGGTCCCAGATCGGGGCCAGGTTCGCGCTGCGGGGCGGTAGCTCGTTACTGGCGGTGATGATGCC
>JBGTHX010000449.1:0-6406 GCA_041746055.1 Lewinella sp.
GAACAGCACCGAGCGAGTAAGGCACTGACTTACCACATTGAAGGCTACTTCACCGGGGTGCGCGCCAGGGTAAGTCGGTTGGTACGGCGGAGCGTGTCGTTCTCCAAGAAGCTTACTAACCATGTCGCCGCGATCGGCTACTTATTCTGGCAGCGTAATCTGACCGCCCACCATTACTTGTGATACACTGCCAATGGCTCTTCATGCGAAGAATTATACGTTACCTACCAAACTTTAATAACTAGTCTTATGATTTTCTATCAGGGTTGCGTCGCTTGTTCAAAAAGAAATATACAATTCCAAGAATCAGGATGATTGGCAGTAAGTATCCGATGATATCAATAAAGTTCATTGTGGTCACTTGTTTAGAATTGAAGATAGGCTTTTTGCAGGAAAACGAAAGCACACCTGGCAAATAATATGCCAGATGTGCTAACTATTGGAGTTAGTTGTTGTCTGCAATGTCGTCGCCAGCATGACAATCATTGTTCTCGTCGCAGTAGATCCCACTATTTGAGTCGAACAAGCCAGTCATAAAACCACGCCACCAGGCGCCTGCGACCTTAAATGGGTTGGTCCCACCTATAGTTGATTCGAGTTCTGAAATATTAATGTTTTTCATTTTGGATAATTAGTATGTTACATTTTCCGCGTCCCAGTAGCCTTCGGTGTACTCCTTTAGAGCATAACCGACTACGAATGCTACCAGCACAGTGACAAAATCGAACCCGCCAGATATCTCTTCTGCGGTTTTCAAATCGAGGAGTTGGATGTTGGAATCTTTCATTGTGATTGTGTTATTTTCCAGATTGCATGCTATTGTAAGTCATCTCTGCACCTTCGTGCATACTTTCGAACAGCGAAGAGAACCAGTTTCGCACCCCACGGCCGAAGCTTTCACCATCACAGTACGGACAGCTTCCTCCATAGGTATTACTGAGGACATTTAATGAGATGGGTCGCATAGTTTAAAATTTAGTTTAATGAATTAAGAATTGTTTAGAATTGCTTTATTGGTGGTTAGATTTAGGCGTGAAGTGGCGAGTGATTTTCTCCTGCCTTTGCCTGTTAAAAGGTGATTGAGTTGGAGTGTGCCGTCTTGGAAGACCTTTAAGGTCCAACCTTTTGAATTCATTATGCAGTAATATAACTTCAAGAATCAATGAGAACTGGAAAGTATATTAATTACATTCATACTTGTCCAGACGCAACTAAACAAACTTGATGAGAAGCTACAGCTTGAAAGACTATGTACTGACAATACAGACAAAGCTCCCAACAGCACTAACAACCATACCAATACTCCCCAAACGCATGCCCAACCTCAGTACCTGCCAAATAGACGAGGCAGCCGAGGGTAATTAAGATGAGGAGGGTGACTATGGAGCGGGTCACGCTCTGGCGGGTGTCGACGCGCCTATCCAGGCAAAGTCCCATAGCAGATCGAAACCGCGCCGAGTTGAAGATATTCATGGTTAGTCGTTTTAAGGTGAAAGTCGATAAGGTGAAAGGAACAGATGATGGGGTCTTCGAAGCTCGCCGCAAATCGGCGCGAACCGCCGTAAAGCTGTTCCAGGTCATTGGGAGATAGATGCTTATACATGAGTTTAGGTTGAGTGGTGATTAATAGTGTCGCTCAGGCGATCGAGATATTCCTCCAGGGATAGGTCCTCGTTCCAGTCGAGCGGGAGGTGAGAAGGGACGAGCTCTTCGGATTCGAAAGCCGGGTCGAAAGTGGTATATCCGTTCATCGTGTGCTTAATTGTTGGAGCCTGGGTCCCGTCGGGCTGTTAGGTGGGCCCGACGGGATGGTCGGCTTGGATTAGTGTAAATAGGGTCAGGTGTTTAAAGGCAAAAGCAAATTTCGCTGCGGACAGTCTACCAGGGGTGGACTGGTGTTAAAATTTCAGCTATTAAATAAATTATCAAAGCTGCACCGTGTGACGTGTTTCTTTGATATTACAATTTTAAAGCCGCTCAGTCTACTATGGGTGGACTGGTGTTAAAATTTCAAGTTTCTGTCCCTAATATCAGGGAGCTACAGCGTTCTGTACTCCACTGGTCAGGCAAGTTTAGGGTTGCTTGGTCTACGGAGGGTGGACTGGTGTTAAAATTGATTTTTAATCACCTGAATTCAGCGAAATAACTGACAAGCCCTGCTTCATGTCCTGCGGGGCAAGTCATAACAGCAGGGAGAATGCCGCTGACTCGGCAGGGTATTCTCATCGGAGGGTTTGGAGCCACCAGCGGTGGATGGGACAGGCAACCTGATCTGCTGAGGGGTGGAGTATATTCCGGTTCGGGTACGGTAGCGCATGATCAGATCGAGATTATGGCGGTTTTTGGTTCCGCCCGGTTCAGGGTACGGACTGCTGCCCGGTGGCTTCCGGAAAGGTGAGATCCCGCTCCCGCGGAACCGACGGGCACGAAGCCAAGTTGCAACTCCACGCTCCGCCGGTAGGCGTAAGATTGTCGCGTTTGGGAATAGTAAACGGGAGCACCCAGGGTGCGCAACTCACTGAGGAGTTTGAACAGCTGACTGCGGGACACGCCCATGCGCTTCGCGAACTGTTCGGGAGTACCGGTTCGATGGAACTTGATGAGGCTGTGCATGCGGTTGAGTTGTTCAAGGTGTCTGGAAATAGGCATAATGGGAAGGTGTGTTATGGTGAATTGGTGATTTGTAAATTGTGGCAGTGGCCGGACCCCGGCACCCGCGTTCCCGCCCCTAAGCGGCAAGTCTGCGCACCACGCGGCTCGGGAACTGCTTATTCCACAGTTCGCGGTAAGTACCGGTAGCCGAGAGTAGTTCCTCGTGGGTACCCTCCTGCACGAGCTTTCCATCCTGTAGGACGACGATTTTGTCCGCATCCATCACGGTGCTCAGCCGATGCGCGATCAGGACGACGGTTTTGCCCGCCTCCCGCAGCCGACGGATAGTTTGCTGTACGAATTCCTCACTCCCGCTGTCGAGGGCCGAAGTAGCCTCGTCCAGGATGAGAATATCGGGTTCGCGGTAGAGTGCCCGCGCAATAGCGAGCCGTTGGCGTTGTCCGCCGCTGAGATTGGCCCCATGCTCGCCCACGGCCGTCGTGAAGCCGCCGGGCAATGACTCGATGAAGGGAAGCAGCCCTAGCTCCTTGCAGATCGAGAGGATGCGCTGAATGTCCGGTGCAGGATCGCCGATGGCGATATTCTCCAGCAGACTGCCGGCGAACAGGTTGAGTTCCTGCGGTACTACGCCGATGCGGCTGCGCAGGCTGCGGTGACTGACGTAAGCCAAGTCGGTGTCGCCGATGAAAATCTTCCCCCCATCCACCGGGTAGAGCTTCTGCAGCAGGGAGGCAAGGGTGGATTTCCCCGATCCGCTCTCCCCGACCAGCGCGGTGACCTGTCCGGTCCCCAGGGTGAGATCCAATCTCTCGAATACGCGCTTGCGGGAGCCATAACCGAAGTCTACCCCGCGGAAGCGTATATCCCCGAGCAGGGCAGGGGTAAGTTCCAGCGTGGCCGTCTCGGACTGCTCACTTTCCAGGTCCACGATCTCGAACAGGCGGTCGGCGGCAATGAGGGCATTCTGGATCGTTTTATTCATCCCGATCAGCCCCTTGGCCGGGCCGGTGAAGTAGCCCACCAGCGCGTAGAAGCCCAGCAGCTCACCGGCCGTGATGGCGCCCTCGATGACGAAGTAACTTCCGGCCCACAGCAGAATGATAGTGAACAGCCGGCTCACGAATTCAGAAGCGTTTCCACTGGCGATTCCGTTTATGCCTGAGCGGTAGGTCGTCCGCAGAAGTCGGACGAAGCGGGCCTCGGTTTTTGCATCCGAGTACTCTTCCAGCCCCAGCTGCTTGATGGTCCGGATGCCGTTGACGGTCTCGACCAATTGGCTTTCCAGGTCAGCCGCGCGCTCCATCAGCTCCCGTTCCCGCCGGCGGTTGACGCGGTTCGTGAACCAGTAGATCGCCACGTAGCACGGTATTACCGTCAGCAACACCAGCGCCAGTTTCCAGAAGTAGGTGAACATCAGGCCGAAGGAGAATATCACGATGAAAACGTTGACCAGCAGGTTCAGGGCCGCGTCGTTCAGGAAAGCACGAATCTTCACCGCATCGCCGATGCGGGCCATGATCTCCCCCGTGCGCATGGTATCGAAAAAGCGTTGCGGTAGCCGCAACAAGTGCCTATGGTAGCCGAGGATGAGGCGGGCATCGATCAGCTGCCCCGAGCGGAGCACCATCACCGACTTCATCGCCCCGATGAAGATCGACAGACCAAGCAGCGCGATCATGATCACGCTCAGGAGATTCAACAGCCGGGTGTTGCGGTTGAGCAGTACGAAGTCGGTGATCTTCTGCAGATAGATCGAAGTACTTAGTCCCAGGACGGTGTACACGATTGCCCCGAAGAGCGCCTGGACCAACGTTGCCCGGTGTGGCTGGATCAACGACCGGAAGCGGCTGAGGGTAGACACCTTCCGGTTCACGGCGCTGAAGTCTTCGGCCGGAGCCAGGAGCAGCAGTACCCCGGTCCATTCCTCGCGCCAGGAGGCCCAGTCGCGCTTGTCCATGCGGCCGGTAGCCGGGTCCATCACCTGCACGTATTTGTCGGTCACCTTATAGACCACCACGAAGTGGTGTAACTGCTTGCGGACGACCACGTGGGCGATGGCGGGAAACTCGGCTTCGGTCTTCAAAGCCTCTTCCTCGGCGCGCACGCCGCGACAGGTGAAGCCCAGTTTCTCTGCGGCCTGCATTAGTCCGAGCAGATTGGTGCCCCGCTGGTCGGTTCCGGCCAGTTGCCGGATGCGCGCGATCGGTAGTCCCAGGCGGTAATGGGCGGCTACGGAGGCCAGGCAGGCGGCCCCGCAGTCGGTAACGTCGTGTTGTTTGATCTTCTTCTTCATGGCGCTAGTGGTACAGGGGGTTCAGCCAGTCGTCGACCTGGTCATGCAGCAGCTCGGACAGGCTCCGGCGGGCGAGGGTGAAGTGGGCGGTGAGGGTCATCCCCTTACGCAGGGTGCCGCGGTAGCCGTTAGGCAATTGAAGCTCACCGCCGTGGAGGGTACAGATGACGCGGAAGGCGGCGGCCCCCTCCACTTCGGTGACGTCGGTCCCGATCTCGGAAAGCGTGGCGTCGGCCAGCCCCCACTGCTGGTAGTTAAAGGCGTCGAGTTGCAGGCGGGTCCGTTGCCCCTCCCGCAGCAGTCCGATGTCGGCCGGACTGACGTACACCTCAGCCCGCAACAGCCCGTCGGGGGAGACCTGCGCCAGCGGTTGGCCGGCCGCTACAAAGGCCCCGGCCTGTAGTCCATTGGTCTGGGTGAGTTGTCCGTCTACCGGCGCCGTGACCACGTAAGCCCGTTCCCGCTCGGTCAGTTGCTGCAGTTGGCGCTGCAGTTCGTTGCGTTCGCGCCGGATGCGCTGAGCCTCCTGCGTCCAGGCGCTGGTCTGCCGTTCGCGGAGTTGACGGATCTGTCCCTCCAGCAGTTCCGCGTCGTAGACGGCCTGCTCCACCTCCATACGGGCCACGGAGCCGGTCTGCAGCAACTCCTCCTGTCGCGCGCGGTGGCGCCGGGCGTGCTGGAGTTTCAGGGCGGCCTCGTCGTGGCGGCGGCGGTAGTCGCGGTAATCGCGCTGGTACACGGCGGTGCGCAGGGTGGGGTAGGCGCCGTCGGTTTCCGTGAGCAGGGTGCCGAGGTCGCGCAGGAGGTCCCGTCGCTCGCCCAGCTGCTCGCGTATATGTCCCGCCTCGCTGCCGAGCTCGTCGGTAGCCAGAAGTAGTAGGGTGTCACCGGCGCAGACCGCTGCGTTCTCCTCCAGCCTGGCCAGGGCTACCCGTCCACCCACCGGGGCGGTGACGGGGGCCAGCTTCAGGGTGGGGCGCAGGATGCCGCGGCTGCGGGTATTGACGTCCACCTGAATCAGCGGCAGACTCACGAAGGTGACGAGCAGGGCGGCGATCACCGTCAGGTAGATCAGCCGGCCCCCGCTCCCGTGGCGGGCGTAGAGGCCCTCCACGCCGTCCAGGACGGGGAAGGGCGAAAGGCGGTGTGAATCGGAAGGCATAAGAATGGGTGGTAGGTGTTTATGGGATAAAGAGGGTCAGGCGGCGGAGCGCAGGAGCCCGGGGGACTCCCGGGCCAGCCGCAGCGACACGGTGAGAAAGCAGTCGTCCTCCAGGATAGGGTAGCGGCCGGCCTCGATGCGGTGGGGACCGTCGACGGCTCCAAGGGCGTCGATCACCGGGGCCGGCAGCGCATAGGCTTCGGGTAGGGAGAGCCAGCCGTCGGCCAGGTACCGCCGGCGGATGAGGGGGGTCACGCCCGCCCGCTCCAGGTGCAGGAGCAGGCGGCCGGTGGGCGGATCCAGGCGCAGGTAGGCGGGCAGGCAGTTGCGGCAACCCG
>JBGTHX010000450.1:0-1844 GCA_041746055.1 Lewinella sp.
CTTCGCCATCACCCGCCGCCTGGACCGGGTGGCCGGAGAAGCGAGATACAATTACCGCGAGCTCCCTGAGTTCTCGGTGCCCTTCAGGGTGATTCGGCCGGTGCAAGCGTAGCGGGCGGGAAGAAAAAATTTTGGGGCTGCCTGCATGTCCCGCGGCCCCGCCCAACAGCACCTGAAAAAAAGTCACCCCAAAATTAAAAAGCCTGACAAATTTACCGATGCCCATTTTGGGATCACCCTTTGCTTAGTAAGGTTGCGCGCAGTGAACTACCCCCTCGAGGGCCCGGGTTCTGTAGCTGAGGCGCTAATTTGATCACGATTAGCCGTGCGGATTTCTGAACGGAGCCGCCGGTCGCAACCATACCACATCTATGAATTTCAACAACTTCACCATCAAAAGCCAGGAAGTGCTCCAGCGGGCCAGCGAGATCGCGGTGGGCAACCAGCAGCAGTCGATCGACCCGGCGCACCTCCTGAAGGCGATCTTCGAGGTGGACGAGAGCGTGACGCCCTTCCTGTTCAAGAAGCTGGGCGTGAATACTAACGCGATCAAGGCCGCCATCGACAGTATCGTGGCCGGCGTGCCCAAGGTGACGGGTGCCCAGCAGGTCCTCAGCCGCAACGGCGTGGAACTGGCCCAGCAGGCTAACGTGGTTGCCCGTGAGATGAAGGACGAATTCGTCTCCATCGAGCACCTGCTCCTCGCCGCCCTGAAGATCAACGATTCGGCCGCCCAGGTCCTGAAGGATGCCGGCGTACGCACTAAGGAACTCAAACTCGCCATCGAAGAACTTCGGGGAGGTAAGCGGGTCACGTCCAACAGCGCGGAAAACGCCTACAACTCCCTGGAGAAGTACGCCGTCAACCTCAACGAGCGCGCCCGCAACGGCAAGCTCGACCCGGTCATCGGCCGCGACGAGGAGATCCGCCGCGTACTCCACATCCTCGCCCGACGGAGCAAGAACAACCCGATCCTGATCGGGGAACCCGGTGTCGGTAAGACCGCCATCGTGGAAGGCCTCGCCCACCGTATCGTCAACGGCGACGTGCCCGAGGACCTGCGCGACAAGGACATCTACAGCCTCGATATGGGGGCGCTCATCGCGGGTGCCAAGTACCAGGGCGAGTTCGAGGAGCGGCTCAAGGCCGTGATTAACGAGGTCACCCAGGCCGACGGCAAGATCTTCCTCTTCATCGACGAGATCCACACCCTCGTGGGTGCGGGTAAAGGACAGGGCGCCATGGACGCCGCCAACATTCTCAAGCCCGCCCTCGCCCGCGGCGAACTCCGCGCCATCGGGGCCACCACGCTGGCCGAGTACCAGAAGTACTTCGAGACCGACAAGGCCCTCGAGCGCCGCTTCCAGCAGGTACTGGTCGACGAGCCCAGCGAGGAGGACGCCATCTCCATCCTCCGCGGACTGAAGGAGCGCTACGAGACCCACCACAAGATCAATATCCTCGACGAGGCCGTGGTGGCCGCCGTGCAGCTCTCCGAGCGCTACATCACCGACCGCTTCCTCCCCGATAAGGCCATCGACCTGATCGACGAGGCCGCCGCCCGACTGCGCCTGGAGATGAACTCCATGCCCGAGGAACTCGATGAACTCGAGCGCCGTATCCGCCAACTCGAGATCGAGCGGGAAGCCGTCAAGCGCGAGAACGACCAGCAGAAGATCGACCGCATCGGTCAGGAGCTCGGCAACCTCGACGAGCGCCGCAACGAACTGCGCGCCCAGTGGGAAAGCGAGCGTGAAGTGGTGCTCGGCCTCCAGCAGGCCAAGCAGCGTATCGAGGAACTGAAGAACGAGGCCATGCGCCTGGAACGGGCCGGAGACTACTCC
>JBGTHX010000451.1:0-3660 GCA_041746055.1 Lewinella sp.
TCAGAGCCTGCAGATCGATAACATCTCCGAATTCAGCCAGGGTTATGCCGTAACCAAGTACACCAATATCACCAGCGACGGCGTGGCCGGCAGCGATCCCCGCTTCCCCGATACCGACTATCCCATGTTCCGCCTCGGTGACGCCTACCTGATGTATGCCGAAGAAGTCCTGCGGGGCGGCGGCGGCAGCCGCGAGCGGGCCCTCGAACTCGTGAACGACCTCCGCGCCCGCGCCTACGACGGCACGGCCGGTGCCATTTCGGACGACCAGCTTGACCTCGACTTCCTCCTCGCCGAGCGCGGCCGCGAACTCTACTGGGAAGCCCAGCGGCGTACCGACCGCATCCGCTTCGGCCAGTTCAGCACCAGCGGCGTGTGGCCCTGGAAAGGCGGTATCCCTGAGGGGCGCACCACCTCCGAGATCTACAATCTCTACCCGATCCCCAGCTCCGAGATCCTCTCCAATCCTAACCTGCGCCAGAACGAAGGCTACTAATCCACCATCATGCAATTCACGAAGCAACTCCTTTCCTGGCTTCCGATGTTCCTGCTGCTCATCCTCGCCACGGGCTGTGAGCGCGAGGACTTCAACATCGCCGAGAACACCGATTTCCCTCCCGCCATCCTCTCCTCTTTCCCTTCGGCCGACGGCCGGGTCGTAGCCGGTGACTTTGACATCCGCGTCGTCTTCGCCGACGGCACCGTCTCCCCGCTGCAGTCCGCCACCGCCACCCTCATGGACTCCTCCATGAACGTCATCGCCACCCAGACCACCGAGCTGAGCGGCACCCAGGACTCCCTCGTCATCGCCGGCACCACCTTCGGCGCCGCCGACCTGGGCGTAGGCGTGTACAATATGACGGTGAGCGTGAGCGACTCCAAGGGACAGACCACCGAGCAGTCCTTCTCCTTCGAGATCAGCAACTTGCCCTACCCCGCCAACCACGACGCGATCTACCTCGCCGGTGCCTTCAACGGCTGGGCGGCGGACTCCCTGACCCTGGTGAGCGACCACATCTGGGAGATTCTGAACGTAGACCTCGCCGGCGGCGCCTGGAAACTAAAGAACACCGTCGACTGGACCGATGAGGACTGGGGCGACCCGGAGTGTGACGGCTTCATGAACTCCAGCAAGAACGGCAACGGCGATACCGACTGCGGCTACTCCGGACTGGTCAACATCCGCTTCAACGACCAGACCCTAAGCTACAGCGTGAATCCGGCCGTCTCCTACGCCAGCAACAGCATGAGCCTCTACCTGCTCGGCACCTTCAACGATTTCCAGGGCAGCGACTATCAGTTTAACCTGGTCGACGACAACTCCTGGTTCCTCGAGGAAGTGGAGCTGATGCCCGGCGCCCAGTTCAAGATGGCCGAAATGCCCGACTTCCAGGGCCTCAACTACGGCGACAACGAGAACGACGGCGTAGCCGAACGCTACGGAAGCAACATCGTCCTGAGCGATACCGCCACCGAAGGCTTCTACAGCGTCACCTTCAACGACCGCAGCCTGGCCTACGAACTCACCTTTCTGCGGGGCAGCGCGCCCGAAAGCGTAGGGATCATCGGTGCCGCCACCCCCGGAGGATGGGACGAGGATACCAACATGACCGACGCGGGCAACGGGGTGTACACCATCACCGTCGACCTCACCGAAGGCCCCGTCAAGTTCCGCGCGAATGACAACTGGGACCTGAACTGGGGCGGCGACGAATTCCCCGAGGGCACCGCCGTAGTCGGCGGCAACGACATCATGGTCACCGCCGCGGCCACGTATAACGTCACCCTGGACATTAATAACCTGACCTACTCCTTTACCGAGGACGCGGGCCTCACCACCATCGGACTGATCGGCTCGGCCGTCCCCGGCGGCTGGGACGCCCCGGACGGAGATTTCTCCCTGGACTACAACGAGGAAGCCGGTCTGTGGATGACCGTAGTCGCCCTCGTGGACGGAGAGCTGAAGTTCCGCGCCAACGATGCCTGGGACCTCAGCTGGGGCGGAGCGGATTTCCCCTCCGGCACCGCCACGTCCGACAACGGACCCAACATTCCCGTTTCGGCCGGTACCTACTACGTGACCTTCGACCCCGCCACCGGTGATTACTCCTTTACCGAGGCCAGCATCGGCCTCATCGGAAACGCTACGGCCGGCGGCTGGGACAACGATACCAACCTTACCGCCAACCCCGACGTCCTCGGCGAATACACCCTGACCACCACGCTTACCGACGGCGAGGTCAAGTTCCGCGTCAATGATGCCTGGACCTACAACTGGGGTGGTGATGCTTTCCCCGCCGGCACGGCCGCCTTCAACGGCAGCAACATCGCCGCCACGGCGGGTGACTACACCGTGACCTTCAACGTAAACACCAAGGCCTACACCTTCGAATAGGACTTGGTCAACTACCACCACGGGCACGTTTCGCAAGAGGCGTGCCCGTTTTCACTTTCGGCCATGCGCTTCCTTCCCCTGCTGCTGTTGTGCGCTAGCCTCCCGCTCCGCGGGCAGGAAGCCTTCCGTGATGCCACGGCGGAAGCGGGTATCAGCGCCGATGGACGGGTACGCGGCGTATCGGTGTGCGACTACGACACGGACGGCGATCCGGACCTTTTTCTCTGCCTGCTCGATGGCCCTAACCTGCTCTACCGCAACGATGGGGCCGCCCGCTTCACCGAGGTGGGCGCTGCCACGCCCCTGGCGGATTCCGGTCCCGCCACCGTATCTCTGTGGGGCGACTTTGATGGCGACGGGTGGCCGGACGTGGTAATCGGTCACCGCGACCGGCCGGTGCGCCTCTTCCGTAACCACTCCGGCACCTTCACCGAGGTGACCGCCACGAGCGGCATAGACCTGGAGGCTAAGGTGCAAGCCGGAAGCCTCTTCGATTTCGACGGAGATGGGCGCCTCGACCTTTACCTCACCTGCCTGGGCAGTCCGAACCACCTGTACCGCAACCTGGGCGGTTTCGCCTTCGCGGAGGTGGGCGGGGCCGCGGGTGCCGGGGAAACCGGGTTGGCCATGGGGTGCATCGCCTTCGACTACGACCTGGACGGCGACGGCGATCTCTACCTGGTCCACGACGGACCCCAGGCCAATGTACTGCTGCGCAACGACGGGGGCACCTTCACCGACGTGAGCGCGGCTAGCGGTGCCGACGAGGTGGGCGATGGCATGGGTGTGGACGCGGCGGACTACGACGGCGACGGCGATTTCGACTTATACATCACCAACCTCTACGAGAACTTCCTGCTCGAGAACCGGGGCGACGGCACCTTCCGCGAGGTCGCCTTCGAACGCCGCGTCAACGACATCGGAATGGGGTGGGGCACCGCCTGGCTGGATTACGACCTCGACGGCCGGCCCGACCTGTACGTCGCCAACGAGACCGCCTTCGGGATCGGCGGACGCTACTATCCCAACGTGCTCTACCACAACGACGGGGACACCTTCAGCGCCGGCACCACCCCCGGGGCCGCGATCAACAGTACGGGCAGCGGATACGGTACCGCCACCGCCGACTTCAACGGCGACGGCCGCCCCGACCTCTTCGTCGGCAACAGCGGGCAGCCGAGCCAGCTCTTCCTGAATGTGACCCCCGATGCGGGGCACTGGCTGGCGGTACACGCCCCCGTCGGCACCCGGGTGAGCTGCCGGGC